>JALTZY010000059.1 GCA_027045905.1 Paracoccaceae bacterium | reverse complement strand
TTCAGCACCTCCGGCAGCCCCTCCATGCCCAGCATCCCGGCAAACACGAAGCCGATCACGAAACCGACCGCGAAGAACAACACCGCCGCGCCCACCAGCACAACCAGCGCGCTCAGCAGGTAGCCGCTCAGATAGATGCCGAGCACCCGGCCCGCGCGGGCGCTGTTGGCAAGCACGGCCGCATCGCCCTGGCCCTCGCCGCCGATCCGCTTGTGGCTTGTCAGCAGGCGAAAGGCATGGGCGCGCCAGTAGGCAAGGCCATAGAATGTCCAAGGGAGCGTCACCAGCAGCCAGAGCAGCCATTGTGGGCGGTCTTTCCAGATCGCAAGGGCAATCACCGCCGCGCTGGCATAGCCGCCGATATAAAGGTGCTTCATGGCGCCGAGCAGCATGGTCCAGCGCCCGCCCTGCTTGAGCGGCGCATCGCCGAAGCGGGTGCGGTCGGTGAGGTATTTTTCGAGGTAAAAGGCCTTGCGCGGCCAGAGCAGGCCCAGCGTCAGGATCGTCGCCAGCCAATGCAGCGCCGCGCGCCAGGCATAGCCCCAGGCGCCCGGCTCGAGCCCGAAGCGGATGCCGCGCCAGCGTGTGCGCGCCAGCACATAGCGCCGGGCCCGGTAGCGGGCGAAGAACAGCAGCGGCAGCGCACCGAGGAAGCTGAGCAGATAGGCAAGCCCGTCGGTCTGAAACAGGCTGAAGCTGAAATACAACAACAGCAGGTTCACCACCCCGATATAGAAGGCCATCACCACCACCGCGAACAGGAATCCCAGCAGCTTTTCCCACGGATCGCCGGTATATTCCAGCGGCACCCCGCCGATCTTGACCGAAGACCACAGGTAGCGGCGCAGGCGGGTCTTCATCCAGAAGCGGTAGAGCCCGGCGGTGAGCACGGTGAGCGCGCCGGTCCCGAGCGCCAGCCTGAACAAGGCGCCTTTCTTGCCCACATGGGAGGTTTCAAGGTCGGCAAGCGCGTTCATGTCAGGTGAAGCGGTTGTCACGCGGGAATCCGCGCGGGGCCATGCGCCCGGCCCCGGCGCGCTTGCCCAGCCATTCGGTGAGGTCCTTCTCGCAGCGCCTGCGCCCGGCGGGGTCGTGCCAGCAGAGCCCGTCGGCAAGGGTAAAGGTAGTCACGTCCGAAAGCCCGCCATCCTTGTACTTTTGCAGGCGGACCCCCTTGCCCCGGGCCATTTCGTTGAGCTCGGAAAGCGGGAAGATCAGCACCTTGCGGTTTTCGCCCACCACCGCCACATGGTCGCCCTCGACCGGCTTGCAGGCACGGGCCCGGGCGGGCGCGCGCAGGTTCAGCACCTGCTTGCCGCTGCGGGTCTGCGCCAGCACGTCATCCTCGGCCACGATGAAACCGTCGCCGGCGGTGGAGGCCACCAGCAGCTTGCGGCCGGGCTTGTGGATGAAAAGGTCCACCACGCCCGCCTCGTTGGGAAGGTCCACCATCAGGCGCACCGGCTCGCCCATGCCGCGCCCGCCGGGCAGGCTGGCGGCGCTGAGCGTGTAGAAGCGGCCGTTTCCGCCAAACAGCAGCAGCCGGTCGGTGGTCTCGGCATGAAAGATCCAGCCCGGCCCGTCGCCATCCTTGAACTTCAGCTCGCGGTCGAGGTCGATATGGCCCGACATGGCGCGGATCCAGCCCATGCGGCTCATCACCACGGTGATCGGCTCGCGCTCGATCATCGCTTCGAGCGGCACTTCCTCCACCTCGCCGGCCTCGGCAAACGTGGTGCGGCGCGCGCCGCCGGGCCAGTCGCGGCCGAATTTCCTTTTCACTTCCCTGAGGTCATCGCCGATCCGCTGCCACTGGCGCGCCTCGCTCTCGAGCAGGTCCTCGAGATCGGCGCGCTCGCGCATGAGCTCGTCGCGCTCGCGCACTAGCTCCAGTTCCTCGAGCCGTCGCAAGCTGCGCAGGCGCATGTTGAGGATCGCGTCCACCTGCATCTCGGTAAGCTCCCCCTCGCCCGGGGGCGGGCTCATGTAGTCGGCTTCGGAGGTGGCGCGCGGATGGGCGCGGCTCCAATCCTCGCGCATCAGCGCCGCCTTCGGCTCGTCGTCATAGCGGATGATGTCGATCACCCGGTCGAGGTTGAGAAAGGCGATCAGGAAGCCCTCGAGCACTTCCAGCCGGTGGTCGATCTTGCCCAGCCGGTGGCGCGCGCGCCGCTGCAGCACCTCGCGGCGGAAATCGAGAAAGGCGCGCAGCACCTCCTTCAGCGAGCAGACCTTGGGCGTCACCCCGTCGATCAGCACGTTCATGTTGAGCGAGAAGCGGGTTTCGAGATCCGAGAGGCGGAACAGCATGTTCATCAGCACATCCGCATCGACATTCTTCGACTTCGGCTCCAGCACCACGCGGATATCGTCGGCGCTCTCGTCGCGGATGTCAGCGAGGATCGGGATCTTCTTCTGACCGATCAGGTCGGCGATCTTCTCGATCAGCTTCGATTTCTGCACCTGATAGGGGATCTCGGTCACCACGATCTGCCACTGGCCGCGGCCGAGCTTCTCCACCTGCCAGCGCGCGCGCAGGCGAAAGCCGCCGCGCCCGGTGCGATAGGCTCTGGCAATGGCCTCGGGGCTCTCGACGATCACCCCGCCGGTGGGGAAATCGGGGCCGGGGACGTATTTCAGCAGCGTGTCGTCGCGCGCATCCGGCGCGCGGATCAGGTGCAGGCAGGCATCGACCAGCTCGGCGATGTTATGCGGCGGGATGTTGGTGGCCATGCCCACGGCAATGCCGCTGGCGCCATTGGCCAGCAGGTTCGGAAACGTCGCCGGCAGCACCACCGGCTCGGTGAGGGTGCCGTCGTAATTGTCGCGAAAATCCACCGCGTTTTCGGCGAGCCCCTCCAGCATCGCCTCGGCGACCGGGGTCAGGCGGGCCTCGGTATAGCGCGAGGCGGCCGGGTTGTCGCCGTCGATATTGCCGAAATTGCCCTGGCCATCGACCAGCGGGTAGCGGACGTTGAAATCCTGTGCGAGCCGCGCCATGGCATCGTAGATCGCCGCATCGCCATGGGGGTGATAATTGCCCATCACGTCGCCGGAAATCTTGGCCGATTTGCGAAAGCCGCCGGTCGAAGTGAGCCGGAGCTCGCGCATGGCGTAGAGGATGCGCCGGTGCACGGGCTTGAGCCCGTCGCGTGCATCCGGCAGCGCCCGGTGCATGATGGTGCTGAGCGCATAGGTCAGGTAGCGCTCGCCGAGAGCCCGGCGCAGCGGCTCGCTCGCTTCGCGGGCGGTTTCTTCGTCGATAAGCTCGTCCATGGGACTTTTCTAGAGGCGCGGATGGGGCGGGTCCAGCGGCTTTTGCGAGGCGGGGAGGATCGGCGCGGGCGGGAAATGATCCCTGCTTTTCCCCTCCCGTCGTCTGGCGCGCCGTGCTATCCTGCGGCCATTCGGGGGAAGCGATGGGTATTATCCGCCTGACATTGTTTGCCGCGCTGGGGATCGGCGGCGCGATGCTGTGGTTCGGACGCGAAGAGGGCCTGCCAGAAGACCGGCTGGGCTATACGCCGCGTCCGGTGGGCGCGGTGGCGACAGCGCCGATTGGCGAGCCGGCCCCCGCACCGGCCAGCGCGCCGGTATCGACACCCGAAACGGTTCCGCCGGCCCCCTCGGCAAATGCGGTGCCGGTCAGCGCCCCCGTGGTCGCTCCCGTGGTCGCGCCGGTGACTGCCCCCGCACCAGCCCCGCGCCTCTACGTCACCGGCTCCCGGGTCAACATGCGCGCGGGCACTTCGACGCGCGAGGAAATCCTTGCCAGGCTGGTTCGCGGTACCGAAGTCGAATTCCTCGGCATCCCGACCGACGGCTGGACCGAGATCCGCGTGGTCGAGACCGGGGCGCGCGGCTTCATGGCGTCGCAGTTCCTGTCGCCGAACCGGCCCTGAGGGTTCCGCCCTGCTTGCGCCCGGCGCCGCGCCGCCGTATCAAGGGCCATGAACGCGTGCTCCATTCTCATCACCGGCTGTTCCTCGGGCATCGGCTACGATGCCGCCCATGCGCTGCACAAGCGCGGCTGGCGGGTCTTTGCCACCTGCCGCCACCAGGCCGATTGCGACCGGCTCTGCGCCGAGGGGCTCACGAGCTTTCGCCTCGATCTCACCGACCCCGCCTCGATCCGCGCCGCGCTGGATCGGGTGCTGGAGGCCACCGGCGGCACGCTCGACGCGCTGTTCAACAACGGCGCCTTCGGCCTGCCCGGCGCCGCCGAAGACCTGCCCACCGACGCGCTTCGCGAGATATTCGAGACCAATTTCTTCGGCTGGCACGAGCTGACCCGCGCCGTGATCCCGATGATGCGCGCCCAGGGGCACGGGCGGATCGTGCAGAATTCCTCGGTGCTGGGGCTGGTCGCCATGCGCTGGCGCGCCGCCTATGTGGCGACCAAATTCGCCCTCGAAGGCTATAGCGACACCCTGCGTATCGAACTGGCCGATGCCGGCATCCATGTGATCCTGATAGAGCCCGGCCCGATCACCACCGCCATCCGCATCAAGTCGATCCCTCATTTCGAGCGCTGGATCGACTGGCGCGCCTCGCCCCACCACGCGCGCTACGAAGCCTCGCTGCTCAAGCGACTTTATGCCGAGAACCCGCCGCGCGATCCTTTCGAACTGCCGCCCTCGGCGGTGACTAAAAAGCTGATCCGCGCCCTCGAAGCGCGCCGTCCGCGCCCACGCTACTACGTCACCACCCCCACTTACATCGCCGGGATCGCCCGCCGCCTGCTCTCGATCCGGATGCAGGACCGGATCCTGAGCAGGTCATAGCACCGCAACGCCGCATTGCACCCGCGTCCGTCAGCGTTTATGCCAGATGACAAGGCGGCGACAGTACGAAAGGAGCGCCCATGCTGCAGGATCCGTATTTCATCGCCGTCGCCCTTGCGGGCGGGCTGGTACTGGCGATCCTGTCCGTCGGGGTTATCGGCTTCGGGATCGGAGGGGCGTTCAATCGCAGGCACTCGAACCGCATCATGCGCTACCGCATCGCCGCCCAGGCGGTGGCGATCCTGCTGATCCTGCTGTTCGTGTGGGTGCGGCGCAGCGGCTGAACCGGGAGGCAGACATGGTCACTCTATCCAAGATCTACACCCGCACCGGCGACAGCGGCGAAACCGCGCTGGGCAATGGCGAGCGCCGCCCCAAGCACGACCTGCGCATCGCCGCCTATGGCACCGTGGACGAGATCAACGCCACCGTGGGAATCGCCCGCCTCCACGCCCCTCCGGCCATGGACCTGCATCTGGCGCTGATCCAGAACGACCTCTTCGACCTGGGCGCCGACCTCTGCCGCCCCGAAACCGGATCGGAAACCGAAGCCGATACCGGCGCCGGGACCTCGCCCCTGCGCATCGCCCAGCGCCAGGTGGACCGGCTGGAGGCGGAAATGGACGACATGAATGCCGACCTCACGGTGCTCAGGAGCTTCATCCTGCCCGGGGGTACTCCGCTGGCGGCATATCTGCACCTCGCGCGCACGGTGACGCGGCGCGCCGAGCGCCTCACGGTCGAACTGGCCGCCCGCGAGCCGGTGAACCCGGTGGCGATCCGCTACCTCAACCGCCTGTCCGACTGGTGCTTCGTCGCCGCCCGCGTGGCCAATGACCAGGGCCGTGACGATGTGCTCTGGGTGCCCGGCGCCAATCGCTAGAACGAGATGAGGCTAGGTTGAAGCGTATCCTGCGTTTTTGAGGTAGTTTGCGCATTCGTCGGGTGTAAACCGGTCGAGGAGTGTTCCTATTCTTCGCCAGGTTGCCTCGACGGTTCTCTCGGAAGCCTCTCGCAGCATGTGCTTGAGCCTGGCGAAGACCTGTTCGATGGGGTTCAGGTCGGGGCTGTAGGGCGGCAGGAACGACAGATGCGCCCCGGCCCCGGGGATGGCCTCTCGCACGGCCTGGTTCTTGTGGCTGCCGAGAGAGTGTCCGATCCTCTGTGTATCTGTGATCTGGTCCATGCTTCTGGAAAAGGAATCAATGATGACAATTTCCAAGGAATTACTGGACGAACTTCTGAAGGGCTGCGAGCGGCCTGAGGATTTGCT
>JALTZY010000058.1 GCA_027045905.1 Paracoccaceae bacterium | reverse complement strand
ACCCAGCACTGCTCGCACAGGCTCGGATAGGCCCAGTTCTTGCGCCGCATTTTATCCCATTGCCTATTAATTCGTACCACAGCACCCCTCTCGATTGAGTCGCCGTTGTTTCCGGCTCAGCCGACGATTTCGAGGCCCGAGAAGAAATAGGCGATTTCCTTGGCCGCGGTATCGGGGCCGTCGGAGCCGTGGACCGAGTTTTCGCCGATCGAGAGGGCGAAATCGCGGCGGATGGTGCCGGGGGCGGCTTCGGCCGGGTTGGTCGCGCCCATCACTTCGCGGTTCTTCGCAATCGCGTCCTCGCCTTCGAGCACCTGTACGACGATCGGCTCGGAGGTCATGAATTCGCACAGTTCGTCGAAGAAGGGACGGTCCTTGTGCACGCCGTAGAATTCCTGCGCCTGCTCCAGCGTCAGGCGGATGCGCTTGCTGGCGACGACGCGCAGGCCGGCCTCTTCGAGGCGGGCGGTGATCTTGCCGGTCAGGTTGCGCCTGGTGGCGTCGGGCTTGATGATGGAAAAGGTGCGTTGGATGGCCATGATGTCCTCGTCTGGCTGGGCGCTTCATGCGCGTGAATGATGGGCGCCGCCTAGCACGCACGGGCGCGCTTGAAAAGCGGTGATTGACGCGCGCGCATGGCTCGGGCACAGGGAGAGGATGCTGACGATCCGCGACATCACCTTTTCCATCGAGGGGCGGCTGCTGTTCGAGCATGCCAGCGCGCGGATTCCGGCCGGCCACAAGGTGGGGCTGGTGGGGCGCAACGGTACCGGCAAGACCACGCTGTTTCGCCTGATCCGGGGCGAACTGGCGCTGGAGGGGGGCGAGATCGAGCTGCCGCGCGGGGCGCGGATCGGCGGCGTGGCGCAGGAAGTGCCGGCGTCTCAGGTCTCGCTGCTCGATACGGTGCTGGCGGCCGACAGCGAGCGCGCCGCGCTCTTGGCCGAGGCCGAAGCCGCCGAGGACGGGGCGCGGATCGCCGAGATCCAGACACGGCTTGCCGATATCGACGCCTGGTCGGCCGAGGCGCGCGCGGCCACCATCCTCAAGGGGCTCGGCTTCGACGATGACCAGCACGCCCTGCCCTGCGCCGATTTCTCCGGCGGCTGGCGGATGCGGGTTGCCCTGGCCGCGGTGCTGTTTGCCCGCCCCGACCTCTTGCTGCTCGACGAGCCGACCAATTATCTCGACCTCGAAGGCGCGCTCTGGCTTGAGAGCTACCTTGCCCGCTACCCGCATACGGTGCTGGTGGTGAGCCACGACCGGGGCCTCTTGAACCGCGCGGTGGGCGCGATCCTGCATCTCGAGGACCGCAAGCTCACCCTTTACAACACCCCCTATGACCGCTTTGCCGAGACCCGGGCCGCACGCCTGGCGGTGGCCGAGGCCGAGAACCGCCGGATCGCGGCCCGGCGCGCGCATCTGCAGAGTTTTGTCGAGCGCTTCCGCTACAAGGCATCCAAGGCCGCGCAGGCGCAATCGCGCCTCAAGATGATCGAGAAGCTCAGGCCCATCACCACCCCTGCCGAGGCCGCCCTGCGCGCCTTTTCCTTCCCCGAGCCCGAGGCGCTGAGCCCGCCGATCCTGCGCCTCGAAGGCGCGTCGGTCGGCTATGGCGAGACCCCGGTGCTGAGCCGGCTCAGCCTGCGCATCGACCAGGACGACCGGATCGCGCTGCTGGGCAGGAATGGCGAGGGAAAATCCACCCTTTCCAGGCTGCTCGCGGGCGAGCTTCAGCCCATGGGCGGGCGCATCACGCGCGCGCGCAAGCTGCGCATCGGCTATTTCGCCCAGCATCAGATGGATGTGCTTCACGGCGACGAAACCCCGCTCGACCACCTGCGCCGGGCGCGGCCTGACGCGCCCGAAGCCCGCCTGCGCGCGCGCCTTTCGGGCTTTGGCCTCATGGCCGAGCAGGCCGAGACGCTGGTTGCGCGCCTCTCGGGCGGGCAGAAGGCGCGCCTGACCCTGCTGCTCGCGACCCTTGACGCGCCGCACCTGCTGATCCTCGACGAGCCCACCAACCACCTCGATATCGAGAGCCGCGAGGCTCTGGTGGAGGCGCTCAATGCCTATTCGGGCGCGGTGGTGCTGGTCAGCCACGACATGCACCTGCTGGGGCTGGTGGCCGACCGGCTCTGGCTGGTCTCGGGCGGGCGGGTCAGCGAATACAGGGAAGACCTCGAGGCCTATCGCCGCCTGCTGCTGGCGAGCGATACGGGCAGCGAGGGCGCGAAGGCGAAGAGGGACAAGGCGCGCGAGGAAAAGGCCAGGCGCGCCAGCCGCGATACCCTGCTCGCCCTGCGCGCTGACCTGCGCAAGGCCGAAGCGCGGCTCGAAAAGCTCGCCGAGATGCGAGACAGGCTCGCCGCCCGGCTGGCCGATCCGGCGCTGTATGAGGGCGGGAAAGCCGCGGAGATGGAAGTCTGGCAGAAGAAATACGCCGAGGTGACAGAGGCCACCGGCAGGGCCGAAGAACTGTGGCTGAAGGCCCAGGAGAAGCTGGAAAAGGCAGAGAAGCAATAAGGCCCGCCAGCAATAAGGCCCGCCAAGGCTGAGAGAGGGAGCTCACCTGAGGAAAGCGGCTCCAGCCGGGGCGAGCCCGACCCTTCCGGCATCCATGGAAATCCCCCCAAAAAAACGCCCGCACAAGGCGGGCGTCAAGTTGTTGAGGCAGGTTTCATACAGGCAAGAAACCTATCGAGCAGTAAGGTGTTTATAGCTCCAAATCCCCGCTGAGCCAAGCTAAAAGTTTGTAATGGCGGGTTTTGACCATTAGTCTGATCCCCAGACAAACAAGGCAAAAGCGGGGATTGTTTCGCAGATGCGCACGGAGTTTTTCGCCCATATCGCCAGAATCGCCTTTATTGCAACGCTCCTTTTGCCCGCCCTGCCCGGCGGCGCGCTGGGCGAGCCAAGCCATGGAATCGCCATGTATGGCGAGCCGGCGCTTGCGGCGGATTTCGACCACCTGCCCCAGGCCAACCCGGATGCGCCCAAGGGGGGGCGAATCGTCTTTGCCGAATCGGGCAGTTTCGATTCGCTTCACCCCTTCATCCGCAAGGGCCGCACCCCCTGGCAGCTGCGCTTCATGGTGTTCGAAAGCCTGATGGGCCGCTCCTATGACGAGCCCTTCACGCTCTACGGCTTGCTGGCCGAAAGCATCGAGACCGGGCCGGATCGCGAATGGGTCGAATTCACCCTGCGCCCCGAAGCGCGCTTTTCCGATGGCAGCCCGGTGACGATCGAGGATGTGATGTGGTCCTACCGCATCCTCGGCGAAAAGGGCCATCCGCGCTATCGCGCCGCCTGGGAGCAGGTCGCGCGCATGGAGCAGACCGGCCCGCGCTCGCTGCGCTTCACCTTTGCCACCGATGACCGCGAACTGGCGCTGATCATCGGCATGCGCCCGATCCTGAAAAAGGCCCAGTGGGAGGGGCGCGACTTCACCGCTTCCGGGGTGGACGTGGTGCCGATCGGCACCGGCCCCTATGTGATCGACGATTTCGAGACCGGCCGCTACCTGGTGCTCAGGCGCAACCCCGATTACTGGGGGCGCGACCTGCCCTTCATGCGCGGGCAGGCCAATCTCGACGAGATCCGCTACGATTTCTACGGCGATGGCGACGTGGTGTTCGAGGCCTTCAAGGCCGGCGAGGCCTCGACCTATCGCGAGGCCAACCCGGTGAAATGGGAGGAGCAATACGACTTTCCCGCAGTTCGGCGCGGCGATATCGTCAAGTCCGACATCCCCCACCAGCGGCCGACCGGGATCAAGGGATTCGTGATGAATACCCGCCGCGCTGTCTTTGCCGACTGGCGGGTGCGCGAGGCGATGATCCAGGCCTTCAACTTCGAATTCATCAACCGGACCATCAATGACGGCCGCCTGCCGCGCATCCAGTCCTATTTTCACAATTCGCCGCTGGGCATGACCCCCTGCGCGCCGGCCGAGGGGCGCGTGGCCGAACTGCTCGCCCCTTACGCCGGCGAACTGCTGCCCGGTACGCTCGAAGGCTACTGCCTGCCGGTCTCCGACGGCTCCGAGCGCAACCGCGCCGGCATCCGCAAGGCGCTGAAGCTCATGCGCGAAGCGGGCTGGGAGGTGAAGGACGGCGTGATGCGGAACGCCGCCGGAGAGCCCTTTACCTTTGAAATCCTGCTCAGCCAGGGCGCCACCGAGACCCGTCAGATCGTCGATATCTACACTGCCGCGCTGAAGCGCCTCGGCATCAGCCCCACCGTGACCCTAGTGGACAGCGCCCAATATACCGAGCGCAGCACCAATTTCGACTTCGACATGACCTGGTATCGCCGCGCCCTGTCGCTCAGCCCCGGCAACGAGCAGAAGCTCTACTGGGGCTCGGAAGTGGCCGACCAGCCCGGCTCGCGCAACTGGATGGGGGTGAAGAGCCCGGCCATAGACGCGATGATCGACGCCATGCTCACCAGCCAGAGCCAGGAGGATTTCCGCGCCGCCACCAGGGCGCTCGACCGGCTGCTGACGGCCGGGCGCTACGTGATCCCGGTCTGGTACACCAATGTCTCCCACATCGCCCATGTGAAGGAGCTGCGCTACCCGGATCACATCCCGCTCTATGGCGACTGGCTGGGCTTTCAGCCCGATCTGTGGTGGTGGGAGGAATAACCTCGCCGCCGCTCGACAGGCCCGGCGGCAGATCGGCGCCGGTGATGGTAGCAGGCGACATCCCAGCCGGTGCTGCCGGCGGCGACCGGCGCGTCGCAGGTCTTGAATATGTCAAGCAACGGCTCCGACGGCGGCGGCGGGCTCCAGCTGGCGGTCACGCAATCGGAGGCTTCGCGCGAGTTCGCCGCCGGATCGCTGGCGCCGCTCACGCAGTTTTCCCAGGTCACCGGCTGTTCTGGCACGTTCGACATGTCGGCAAACAGTTCGAAACGCAGCACTTTCTGGCCGGACGGATCGAAATCCGCGCCATTGATGCTGCAGGCGGTCTGGGCCTGACCGCTGCCCGGCGCGGGGGTGCGACTCCAGCCGGGGCTGGCATTGACGCTGACGATCTCGGCGCCCGACGCGCCGCTCACGCCGCTGGCATCTTCGAGGAAGCCGAAACTGCCGGCAAAGGGCACAGGAATCGCGGCCACCGTGACCTCGCAGCGCCAGGCCATGCCGGGCTGGCCATTTTGCACGTCGGCCATGGGGGCCTCGCAGGCCTTTTTCAGGAAGACCTGCCTGGCCTCGGGCAGGTCGAGCTTGTCGGGATCGCCCGGAGCCCCCGGATCGCCGGAGCCGCCCGGGTCACCGCGCCCGTCGGGAATGTCCGGCTCGGCCGGATCGCCGGTGGGGCTGATCGGACCGCTGGGACCGTTCGGCAGACCGCCAACCGCTCCTGCCGGCGTTGGCGACAAATCGCCACCATCCACGGCGAGGCAGGACGCCACATCACGGGTGATATACTCCACCGACGCGTTGTCCATATTGGCATCCTGCCCGAGCAGGGCGGTGAAGGTATAGCGCTGGCCGGCGCTGACCGTCTCGGTGGTGCTGCCCAGATGCCATGCGCCATCGGGCGCCCCCGCAGGAAAAGAAACCGTCGCCCTGTTGCTCAAGGTCTGGAACTGCGCCACCAGGCCGGCCACTTCCGGGCCGGGCGGATTGGAGGCAAAGTCCGAATATTCCGGCTCGCTCGCCCCAAGAAGCGCCAGGCCCAGAATATTGTCGCTTGCATTATGCGCACCGCCGTTTTCGCGCTGGGAAAAGGCGGCGCTGAGGCGGACCTGCCCGTCACAGGGGGCGGTAATATTCTGCCAGACATATGTGGCCCCGACCGTGTCCAGAAAGTGCCTGGCGATACACGCACCGGAGGCGGAGGCGTCGGATTACGGCCACGGGGCGTAATAGTAGCCGTCCGGCCCGTCCACCTTTACCAGATTCATCGCGACCTGCTACTGAACTTTCATCCACTTGAGCAGTGTCCCACCGGACGGTGTAAATTCCGTCGGCAGCGCGGGCTGAGCGGAGTGACCTGCCCCCCGCCAACGCCCGCATTTTGAAGTAGAGCCTGCCCGATCAGAAAGGAGCAGACG
>JALTZY010000057.1 GCA_027045905.1 Paracoccaceae bacterium | reverse complement strand
GCGCGCGGTCTGACGGGCGAAGTAATTGCCCGGCTTGCCGAAATCCCCGAGCCCCAGCGCCGCCGGGTCGAGCCCGTGCAGATCGGCGAGCACCCGGTTCATCGCGTCATAGACCCGCCCGCGCGCCGCCGACGAAAGCTCCGGCAGGGCCGGGTCCCAGAAGACGCGCCCCTCGAGATGCTCCATCACGAAAAAGGCCCGCCCCAGCGGCGACTCCCCCTCCCCAGCCAGCGCCAGCATCCGCGGCACCGGCACTGGCGTGCCCGCCAGCGCCTGCATCACGCGAAACTCCCGCTCGACCATATGCGCGCTGGGCAGCAGGCGGCCCGGCGGCTTGGCCCGCAGCACATAACGCCCGCTTTCGGCCTCGAGCAGATAGGTCGGATTCGACTGGCCGGCGACGATCGGCTCGATCCGCCGCAGGCCGCCAAAGCCCGCCACATTGGCCGCCAGCCAGGGGCCAAGCGCTTCGGCAGATATGTCGGCGCCGCCGCTCATGCGCCGACAGTAACGCGCCGTAACGTAAAGGCAACGGCTGATTGACAAGGACCACCGCGCCGCGTTTCCCTTTACGCGCACAGCTTTCACGCCTGCGGGTTTCGCGCATGCGGAGAAAGAGCGAAAGGGAGGAGGCTGCCATGACCGCGATGGATCTGGGCATGAGCCCGCGGCTCGAGGCGCTGCATGAGCGGCTGACGAAAATGATCGCCGAGGAGATTGCGCCGCTCGACGCGGAATTCCTCGCCGAGGTCGAAAAGGGCGACCGCTGGCAATTCACCCCGCGCCAGAGCGAGATCCTCGAAGGGCTCAAGGCACGCGCCCGCACCGCCGGCCTGTGGAACCTCTGGCTGACCGACAGCGCGCGCGGGCCGGGGCTGAGCACGGTCGAATATGCCTGGCTGGCCGAGGAGATGGGCAAGAGCCACCTCGCCGCCGAGGTCTTCAACTGCAACGCGCCGGATACCGGCAACATGGAGGTGCTCGAGCGCTACGGCACCCCCGAGCAGAAGGCGCGCTGGCTCGAGCCGCTCATGGCCGGCGAGATCCGCTCGGCCTATCTGATGACCGAGCCGGACGTCGCCTCTTCGGACGCCACCAATATCGCCCTGCGCTGCGAGCGCGACGGCGACCATTACGTGCTCAACGGCGAGAAATGGTGGGCGACCGGCGCGGGCGATCCGCGTTGCGCGGTCTATATCGTCATGGTGCGGACCGGCGGCGAGGAGGCGCCGCGCCACCGGCGCCACTCGATGCTGCTGGTGCCGGCCGACAGCCCCGGCGTCGAGATCGTGCGGCCGATGGAAGTCTATGGCCATGACGACGCCCCCCATGGCCACATGCATATCCGCTTCACCGATGTACGGGTGCCGGTGGAAAACATCATCCTCGGCGAGGGGCGCGGCTTCGAGATCGCGCAGGGAAGGCTGGGGCCCGGGCGCATCCACCATTGCATGCGCGCGATCGGGCAGGCGGAAAAGGCGCTGGAGATGATGTGCCGGCGCTCGCTCGCGCGCGAGGCCTTCGGCAAGAAGCTCGCGGCACTTGGCGCCAATTTCGACCATATCGCCGAAGCGCGCATGGAGATCGAACAGGCGCGCCTTCTGTGCCTGAAGGCAGCCTGGATGATGGACCGGGGCGATGCGCGCGCCGCCGCGCCGTGGATTCACCAGATCAAGGTCGTGGCGCCGAACATGGCGCTGAAGATCACCGACGCGGCGGTGCAGATCTTTGGCGCGCAGGGGATCTCGCAGGACACGCCGCTGGCCCGGCAATGGACCGCCCTGCGCACCCTGCGCCTCGCCGACGGGCCGGACGCGGTGCACCGTCGCCAGGTGGCCCGCGCCGAGTTGCGCAAATACACGCAGGAGCGTATCTGAGCCGGGCCGCGCGGGCGGCACCAGCGCCATTTCAGGGGGCGCATTTGCGACAAAAGGGCGTATCCGGCACAAGGTCCAGCCGCCTGGGCTCGATTTCAGCGCCGCATTTCACGCAATAGCCGTATTCGCCCTCTTCGATCCGCTTGTAGGCGGCCTGAATTCTCGCCAGTTCTTCCCTGGCCAGAAGGGCCTCGCGCTCGAGCACCTCGTCGCCCTCGCGCTCGGTGGCAAGCTCCTCCCAATCCCGTGACTGGTGGCTGTCCAGCTCCGCGTCGATCTCGCGAAGGCGCGCCTCCAGTTCCGCCTCGCGCGCTTCCAGCCTGGCCCTGTATCCGGCTACGTCCACCATGACCCTCCGATCCCCTCGCCGTTTCGTTCAAGCTTGCCCCGCAACCGCACCGCGCCGCCTTGATACAGGTCAAGCGCAGGTCACGGGCCTCGCCCCGCCCGGAAGCGGAATTCTCCGCCTGGCGGATTCCTGGTCAGATCATGGTATCAGCTTGATTTTCATATATGAACTTGAGAACGGCGAATGTTCGAAGGGTTTCCGCTCTGGCCTTCCGCTCTGATCCGGGTATGGGCGCGACAGGAAGGCACAGGACGATCTGCGGCGCGGTTCCCGGTGGCAGGGCGCTGTGCGCTTCGAAGCGGAAAGGTGCTGCCCGCGGGCGGGAGCGATTATTCCGCGAAAAATCGCGCCTCCGGCGGGAGTATTGTCAGAAAGGCGAAAGGGGGCAGTCGAAAGGGTCTGGCGTCTGCCCCCTTCCCGGATCAATGCAGGTCAGTGGCGCAGGACCTTCCAGATCCCGGGCACCATGAGCGCGGCGATGGCCAGTTTCACCAGGTCGCCGGCGAGGAAATTCAGCATCCCGTATTGCAGCACCCAGGCCAGGCCCTTGTCCGCGGCAAACAGGACCGACATCCAGGCAAGCCCGAAAGCATAGATCACGGCGGAGCCCGCCAGCATCATGGCGGCCATGCCCGTGCGCGTCCGGTCCAGTCCGCGGCGCGCCATCAGGCCCATCAGCCCGGCCGCCGCGACAAAGCCTGCGAGGTAGCCCCCGGTCGGCCCGGCGATATAGGCCAGCCCGGCACTGTCCCCGGCAAAGACCGCCACTCCGGCCGCCCCCAGCGCCACATAGCCCAGCAGGGTCACAAGCCCGAGCCGCACGCCATAGGTGGTGCCGATCAGCAGCACCGCGAGCGTCTGCAGGGTCATCGGCACCGGCCACATGGGCACACGGACCTTGGCCGCCAGGGTCAGCGCCGCGATTCCGACCGCCACCAGCAATGCCTGGCGCAGCAGCGCGTCGCCTGCACCGAAAGCCTCGCTCAGCACCTGTTTCCTTGCCATCATCGCCATTCTCGCACCTCTGGGTTAATATTGCGTTACCGTCTTTTGCCCGACCCGCGAAACTCGCGCAAGCCCTCAACGGCGGTAATCGGTGATCATGGTGGTGTCGGACACCGCGTCGCGCACACGCCAGATCGCGCGCCAGCGGGGCCAGCGGATGAAATTGTAGCTCAGTTCGTGACGCCGCCCGTCGGCCTCGTACCAGGCGGAGGCAACGGGGCGCGCGAGAGAGATATGGTGGAAATCGCTGCCATCGGTGAAGCGCAGGTCCACTCCCTCGCCGGTCGCGTGCCATGTCAGGCGGGTGGCGCGCCGCTCCGGCCATGCTTCGCCGGATTCCGCGTAAGCCAGCCCCCCCGGCACCGGCGAGAAGCGGGCGATTCCGTCAAACAGCCGCCCCGGCGTGCTGCTCCGCCCCTCGATCCGGCGGCGAAAGCGCCAGCGCCCGGCGAAGTCTTCGAGCCCGCGCGGGCCTTTGCGGTGTTTTGTCATCTGCCTGCGCGCCTCTCTTGTTTGCCCGGCCCGGCAAGTCTAAGAGGAGCGCGTCCGCGCTTCAAACGAAAAGGCCTGCCATGATCCCCCGCTATTCTCGCCCCGAAATGGTCGCCATCTGGTCGCCCGAGAGCAAGTTTCGCATCTGGTATGAGATCGAGGCCCATGCCTGCGATGCCCAGGCCGCGCTCGGGGTGATCCCGCGCGAAAATGCCGAAGCGGTGTGGAAGGCAAAGGATGCCACCTTTGACGTCGCGCGCATCGACGAGATCGAGGCGGTGACGAAGCATGACGTGATCGCCTTTCTCACCCACCTGGCCGAAATCATCGGGCCGGAAGCCGCGCGCTTCGTGCATCAGGGGATGACCAGCTCGGACGTGCTCGACACCACCTATAACGTACAGCTTGTGCGCGCCGCCGACATCCTGATCGCCGACATGGAAGCCCTGCTCGCGGCGCTGAAGAAGCGCGCCTATGAGCACAAGGACACGATCCGCATCGGCCGCAGCCACGGAATCCACGCCGAGCCGACCACGATGGGGCTCACCTTCGCGCGCTTTTACGCCGAGATGGACCGGAACCTCGCCCGCCTGCGCTCTGCGCGCGCGGAGGTGGCGACCGGGGCGATTTCCGGCGCGGTGGGGACATTTGCCAATATCGATCCGGCGGTGGAGGCCCATGTCTGCGAGAAGATGGGCCTCAGCCCCGAGCCGATCTCGACCCAGGTGATCCCGCGCGACCGCCATGCGATGTTCTTTGCCACGCTGGCGGTGATCGGTTCGGGGATCGAGAACATCGCCACCGAGATCCGCCACATGCAGCGCACCGAGGTGCTGGAGGGCGAGGAGTTCTTCTCGAAAGGGCAGAAGGGCTCCAGCGCGATGCCCCACAAGCGCAACCCAGTGCTGAGCGAAAACCTCACCGGGCTTGCGCGCCTCATCCGCATGAGCGTGGTGCCGGCGCTCGAGAATGTCGCCCTCTGGCACGAGCGCGACATCTCGCACTCTTCCGTCGAGCGCAATATCGGCCCCGATACCACGGTGACGCTGGACTTTGCCCTCGCGCGGCTCACCGAGCTTGTCGAAAATCTGGTGATCTACCCGGACAACATGCTGGAAAATCTGCACAAGTTCCGCGGCCTCATCCACTCGCAAAGGGTGCTGCTGGCGCTGACCCAGGCGGGCGTGAGCCGCGAAGACGCCTACCGGCTGGTACAGCGCAATGCGATGAAGGTCTGGGAAGAGGGCAAGGATTTCCGCGAGGAGCTTCTGGCCGACCCGGAAGTGACGGCCGCGCTCGACCCCGAGGAGATCGAAGAGCAATTCGACCTCGCCTATCACACCAGGCATGTGGACACGATCTTTGCCCGGGTATTCGGGGAGGGTCGGGGCGCGCGGGCATAGCCGGGGCGAGACGGGCGATTTTCCGCGAAAACGTCTCCCGCCTGCCGAGCGGCCGCGCTTCCGGCTTCTGCCCTTGCCCTGTCCTGCCCCCCGGTCTATGGCTTTGACCGGGATCGGGTAACGAACGGGCACCGGAATGGACGGGAAAGCAGTGCGGGCATGGCTGGAGAACCTGTTCGTGATCAGCCTGCTGACCTTGCCCAGGGCCTTGCCCTACAGCTGGCGCATTCCGCTGATCGGCTGGGTCACGGCCCATGTCGTCGCCCCCGTCAGCGGCCATGAGAAACGCGCCCTGAAGAACCTGGCACTGGTCTGTCCGGAACTGAGCCGAAAGCAGGCCCGGCGCATCGCCCGGGCATCGGCGGACAATATCGGGCGGATGATCGGCGAGATGTATTCGCGCAAGGCCCTGCTTCGCCGCATCGAAAATCTGCAAATGCGCGGCCCCGGTGTGAAAATCCTGGAGCAGGCCCGGCAGGAGATGCGGCCGATCATCGCCGTTTCCGGCCATTTCGGCAGCTACGACGTGGCGCGGGCGGTGTTTTCCCGCGCCGGCCACGCCGTCGGCGGGGTCTATCGCCCGATGAGCAACCCTTATGTCAACGCCCATTACGTGCGCCATCTGAAAGCCATCGCCGAGCCCGCCTTCGAGCGCAACCGCCGCGGCCTGACCCGGATGATGCGGCATCTGCGCGCGGGGCACATGGTCGCCCTGCTGATCGATCAGCGCGAGCCCGACGGGGCCTGGCTCAACTTCTTTGGCCGGCCCGCACTCACCACCCTGTCGCCGGCGGAAATGGCGCTGAAATACGACGCCCTGCTGATCCCGGTCTATGGTATCCGGCTGGCAAGCGGACTGGACTTCGATGTGGTGGTGGAAGAGCCGATCCCCCCTTCCGACCCGCGAACCATGATGCAGCAGGTCAATGACAGCCTTGAGGCACGAGTGCGCGCACATATGGGGCAGTGGATGTGGGTACATC
>JALTZY010000056.1 GCA_027045905.1 Paracoccaceae bacterium | reverse complement strand
ACGGAAGAAAGCGGGGCCGCAGTCACCGCTCCGCCACCAGCCCGCCCCCCTGCCCTCACGGAGACCGCCGCCCCGGCACTCGAAATCGTCACCCATGTCTCCACATCGGGCGACGGCAGCTGGGGGATCGACGTGGGGCTGTTCACCACCCGGGCCGAAGCCGAGCGGGTCCTGCTGCAGGTCGCGCTCGGCGATCTCGGGATGCTGGGCAATGCGCTGCGCAAGCCGGCCCGGCGCTCCGATGGCTGGCATGCGACCTTTGTCGGCATGAGCGAGGAAGCCGCCGGCCTGGCCTGCCGCCGGCTCAAGGCGCGCGCCCGGGAGTGCAGCGTGATCGGGCCGGGCTAATCGGCGCCTCCGGCGCCCGGCTGAGCCGGCGCCCGATCCGGGACGGCCTTCAGGTGGCGGCGGCCTCGTGCGATTTCAGGTCGAAGGCCGCGGCCATCAGCGCCCGGGTATAATCGCTTTGCGGCGCGTCGAAGACCTGCGCGGCCGGCCCGCTTTCGACGATATCACCGGCCTTCATCACCAGCACCTGGTGCGCCATGGCGCGCACCACGCGCAGATCGTGACTGATGAAGAGATAGGCGAGGGCGTGGCGGCGCTGCAATTCGCGCAGGAGCCCGACGATCTGCACCTGCACGGTCATGTCGAGCGCCGAGGTGGGCTCGTCGAGCACCACCAGTTTCGGGCGCAGGATCATGGCACGGGCGATGGCGATGCGCTGGCGCTGCCCGCCGGAAAATTCATGCGGATAGCGGTGCATCATCTCCGGCTCCAGCCCCACCTCCTGCATGATCTCCGCAACCCGTGCGCGCCGGTCGCCGCGATCTTCGCCCTCATGCACCGCAAGCCCCTCGGCGATGATCTCCTCGGCGGTCATGCGCGGGCTGAGCGAGCCGTAGGGGTCCTGAAACACGATCTGCATTTCGGCGCGCAGCGGGCGCAGGGCGCGCGATTTCCAGCCCTGGATGCCCTGGCCGAGAAACAGGATCTCGCCCTCGGAGCGTATGAGGCGCATCACCGCCAGCGCCAGCGTGGTCTTGCCCGAGCCGCTCTCGCCGACGATGCCCACGGTCTCGCCCGCGCGCACGGCGAAGCTTGCCGCGTTCACCGCCTTGACATGGCCCACCGTGCGCTTGAGCAGGCCGCGCTGGATCGGAAACCAGATCCGCAAATCGCGGGTCTCGGCAATGACCGGCGCGCCTTCGGGTACCGGGTCGGGCGTGCCGGTGGCTTCGGCCGCGAGCAGCGTCTGCGTGTAGGGATGGCGGGGATTGGCGAATATCTCGCCGGTGGGGCCGGTCTCGACGATCTCGCCGTCCTTCATCACTGAGACCCGGTCGGCGATCCGGCGCACGATGCCCAGATCGTGGGTGATGAACAGAAGGCTCATCCTCTCCTTGCGCTTGAGCTCGGCGAGCAGGTCGAGGATCTGCGCCTGGATGGTCACATCGAGCGCCGTGGTGGGCTCGTCGGCGATCAGAAGCTCCGGCCCGTTGGCCAGCGCCATGGCGATCATCACCCGCTGGCGCTGGCCGCCGGAAAGCTGGTGCGGATAGGATGTGAGGCGCGATTCGGGCCGGTCTATGCCGACCTTTTCCAAGAGTTCGACGATGCGCGCGCGCAAAGCCGGACCGGTGAGCCCCTGGTGCAGCTCGATCGACTCGGCCAGCTGACGCTCCAGCGTGTGCAGCGGATTGAGCGAGGTCATCGGCTCCTGAAAGATGAACGAGATGTCGTTGCCGCGCACCGCGCGCAGGGTCCGCTCACCGGCGCCGACCATCTCGCGCCCGCCATAGCGGACCGAGCCGGAAATGCGCGCCGAATCGGGCAGCAGGCCGACGGTGGAAAGGGCGGTCACCGACTTGCCGGAGCCGCTCTCGCCCACCAGCGCCACCGTTTCTCCCCGCCCGATGGCAAAGGACACGCCGCGCACCGCTTCGATCTCGCGCCCGTCCTGGCGGAAGGAGACCGAGAGATTCTCGACATCAAGCACGTTTTTGCTCATGAGAAGGTCTTTCGCGGGTCGAATGCATCACGCACGCCTTCGAAGATGAACACCAGGAGGCTCAGCAGCACCGAGAAGGTGATGAAGGCGGTAAAGGCCAGCCAGGGCGCCTGCAGGTTCTGCTTGGCCTGGCGCGTGAGCTCGCCCAGGCTCGGCGCGCTGGAGGGCAGGCCGAAGCCGAGGAAATCGAGGCTTGCCAGCGTGGCAATGGCGCCGGTGATGATGAAGGGCATGTAGGTAAGCGTGGCCACCATGGCATTGGGCAGCATGTGGCGAAACATGATGGTGGTCGAAGACACGCCCAGCGCGCGCGCCGCACGCACATATTCGAAATTGCGTGCACGCAGGAATTCGGCCCTGACCAGCCCCACCAGCGCCGGCCAGCCGAACAGGATGGTGACGAAGACCAGCAGCCAGAAGGAGCGGCCCAGGATCGCGAACAGGATGATGATGACGAAGAGCGAGGGGGTCGAGCTCCAGATTTCCAGCAGGCGCTGGAAGATCAGGTCGATCCTGCCGCCGAAATAGCCCTGCACCGCGCCCGCGGCGATGCCGATCAGCGAGGAAATCGTGGTGACGATCAGGGTGAAGATCACCGACAGGCGAAAGCCGTAGATCACCCGCGCGGCCACGTCGCGCGCGGTGTCGTCAGTGCCCAGCCAGTGGTTGCGGTCCGGCGGGCTGGGGGCGGTGGTGCCGATATCGTTGATGGTATTGTAGGAGGAGCGGATCGGCGGCCAGAGCATCCAGCCCTTTTCGATCTTCTCGCCCGCCACTTCGCCATCGGCGGCGTCCTCGATCACCGCTTCCGGGCCATCCCAGCAGGCCTCGAGCCCGCCGGAGACGATCAGGCATTGCACCTCGATATCCTTGTACACCGCCTCGGTCCGGAAATCGCCGCCAAAGGCCGTTTCGGGATAGAAGCGGAAGATCGGCATGTAGTAATCGCCACGATACTGCACCAGGATCGGCTTGTCATTGGCGAGAAACTCGGCAAACAGCGACAGGCCGAACAGGATCGAAAACACGATCAGCGACCAGAAGGCGCGCCGGTTGCGGCGGAAATTGCGCCAACGGCGCCGGTTGATCGGCGACAGGGCCATTCAGACCTCCCGCCTTTCGAAGTCGATCCGGGGATCGACGAAGACATACATGAGGTCCGACAGGATCCCCACCAGCAGCCCCACGAGGCCGAAGACGAACAGGGTGCCGAAGATCACCGGGTAGTCACGCTGCAGCGCCGCCTCGTAGCCCATCCGCCCGAGGCCATCGAGCGAAAACAGGGTCTCGATGATAACGCTGCCGCCGAAGAAGATGCCGAGAAACAGCGACGGAAAGCCGGCGATGACGATCAGCATCGCGTTGCGAAACACATGGCCGTAAAGCACCCGGCGCTCGCTCAGCCCCTTGGCGCGCGCGGTGACGACATATTGCTTCTTGATCTCGTCGAGGAAGCTGTTCTTGGTCAGCAGGGTGAGCGTGGCAAAGCCCGAAATCGAACTCGCAATGACCGGCAGGGTGATGTGCCAGAAATAGTCCGTGATCTTGCGCCAGAGCGGGAAATCCTCCCAGCCGTCGGAGGTGAGCCCGCGGAGCGGGAAGATCTGCCAGTAGGAGCCCCCGGCAAACAGCACCAGCAGCAGAATCGCGAACAGGAAGCCGGGGATCGCATAGGCCACGATGATTGCCGCCGAGGTCCAGGTATCGAACCGCGAGCCGTCGCGCACCGCCTTGCGGATGCCGAGCGGGATCGAGACCAGATAGGCGATCAGCGTGGACCACAGCCCCAGCGTGATCGAGACCGGCAGCTTCTCGCGCACCAGTTCGAAGACGCCGACCGAGCGGAAATAGCTCTCGCCGAAGTCGAAACGGATGTAGTTCCACATCATGTTGAAGAAGCGCTCGACCGGGGGCTTGTCGAAGCCGAATTCGCGCTCGAGCTCGGCGATGAATTCCGGCGGCAGGCCGCGCGCGCCGAGATATTTCTCGTCGCCGCCCATCTCCGTCACCGCCGAATCCGAGCCGGCGATGGTCTCGAACACATCGCCCTCGCCCTGCATCTGGGCGATAATCTGCTCGATCGGCCCGCCGGGGACGAACTGGGTCAGGGCGAAATTGACCAGCATCACCCCGAACAGCGTCGGGATCACCAGCAGCAATCGCCGCAATATGTAAGCGCCCATTGGCTGCTCTGCCTCCGTCTGCCTTCGCGCCTCAGTTCAGCGCGCCGGCGGCCCTGAGGGATTCGTATCCATCGGCGTCGAACCACCAGAAATCGAGATAGCCGAGATCGTAGGGCGGCAGGGTTTCGGGATGGTCGAACATGTCGAAATAGGCCACCGTATGCACGTCCTTGTACCATTGCGGCACCCAGAAGCGGATCGCGCGCAGGGTGCGGTCGAGCGCCTTGACGGCGGTGACAAGCTCCGGCTTCGTGCGTGCCGCGCGCACCGCCGCGATCAGCCCATCCACCGCCGGATCGGCCACGCCGGCGGAGTTGAACACGCTGGTTTCCATCTCGCGCGAGCCGAACATCTGCTCGAGATTGCCCCCCGGCTCGTAGCCGAAGGACAAGTTGTCGGTGATGATGTCGTAGTCGAAGGCATAGCGGCGGTCCACATACTGCGCATTGTCGACCCGGTTCAGCACCGCATCCACGCCGATGCGCTTGAGGTTCTCCACATAGGGGTTGATGATCCGGTCGAAGGCCGGAGAGCGGTTCAGGAACTCGATGCGCAGCGTCTCGCCCGCCGCGTTGCGCCGGATGCCGTCCGCGCCCACCTTCCAGCCGGCTGCGTCGAGCAGGGCCGAGGCGGCGGCGGCATTCCTGCGGTCGAACTGGCGCGCGCGCGAGGTGGGCGCCATCACCGCGGGCTCGGTGAGCACGCCTTCGGGCAGGATGTCGGCCAGGGGCTCGAGCAGGGCCAGCTCCTCGGGCGAGGGCGGGCCCTCGGCAGCGAGGTAGGAATTCTCCTGAAAACTGTTGATGCGCGCGTAAAGCCCGTAAAAAAGCGTCTTGTTGGACCATTCGAAATTGAACATCAACCCGATCGCCTCGCGCACGCGGATATCCTGGAACTTCTCCCGGCGCATGTTCATGACGAAGGCCTGGCCCGGCGCCATGGTGCCGTCGGGCAGCGTTGCCTTGACCACCCAGCCCTTGCGCAGCGCCGGGAAGTCGTAGCCCGTGGCCCATTGCTTGGAGGAATTTTCGTCGCGAAACGTATAGGCGCCGGCCTTGAAGCCCTCGAAGGCGGCATTGGCATCGGCGAAATACTCGATGCGGATGGTGTCGAAATTGTTGCGCCCGATATTGATGGGCAGGTTTTCGCCCCAGTAGTCGGGATTGCGCCGGTAGACGATGCGCTCGTTGATCTTGAAACTGTCGAGCTGATAGGGGCCGCTGCCCATGATCGGCTCGATATTGGTCTCGTCGAGCCGGTATTCGCGCGCACTCATCCAGGCTTTCGAAAAGACCGGCGTCGCCCCGGCGGTGCCGATCCGCTCGCGCAGCGGGCCGTCCTCGACAAAGGTGAATTTCACCCGCCGTTCGTCCAGCGCCTCGGCCCCGGCGATCACCCGCTTGACCGAGGCGCGGTAGCTGGGCAGGCCCTGCTCCATGAACAGCTCGTGGGTAAAGACCACGTCTTCGGCGGTGACCGGCGTGCCGTCGGCAAAGCGCGCCTCGGGGCGCAGGGTGAAGATCACCCAGGAGAGGTCGTCGGGGTATTCGAGCGTCTCACAGGCAAGGCAGTAGGAAGAGCCGATCTCATCGGCGGTGCCGGTCATCAGCCGCTCGATGCCGATCGAGGCGAGCGTGGCGCTGACCCCCTTGCGCGCATAGGGGTTGAAGCTGTCGAAGCTGCCGGTCTGGTTGGCAATGGCGATCTCGCCGCCCTTGGGCGCGTCCGGGTTGACGTAATCGAGATGGGCGAAATCGGCCGGATATTTGAGGTCGCCGAGGAAGGAATAGCCGTGGCTCACGGTAGTGCCGGCGCGCGCCGCCCAGGCGGTGAGCAGCAGCATGAGCGCACCGAGCACCAGCAGGGAAAGGGCTCTGCCGGCGGCCTGCCGGGGGGCGGCAGAGCCCTTTCCCTGCTGGTGCTCGGTGCGCTCA
>JALTZY010000055.1 GCA_027045905.1 Paracoccaceae bacterium | reverse complement strand
GGCCTGTAGCGGGGCGGGGCCTCCTCGGCCCGGCCCCCTGTCGCTCCTTGTGAGTAGCTTCTTGTGACGCCTCCCGGGTGACGCCTCCCGGTCGCCCGGTCCCGGCCCTCAGCCCTCAGCCCAGTCTTCGCTCTGGCAGATGCCGAGCGCGCAGCCGCGGATGGTGAGGCCGTTTTCCCTGAAGGTCACGGTGCCGTTGAAGCGCATGAAGCCGGGCATGTCCGGGTGCTTCATCTTCTTGCCGCTCCAGGTGCCGTCGGCGTTTCTGGTCATGCCGTTGCACATCTCGAAATTGTCCGAGACCCGGGTGCAGTAGAGACGGCCGCCTTCTTCGCGGACATCGACCTTTTGCGTGCCGTCGCGCAGGTAAATGTCGGCAGAGGCCTGCATGGCCAGCGAGGCGATGGAAAGGGCGAAGGTTGCGGCCACGAGGCCGGTCTTTGTGCGCATGTGATTCCCCCTGATCGTGATTTGATCGTGATTGTCTGGTATCGGGTCAGCTGCCTGACCCATAGACAGATTAGCATATATCGCTTTGACTATCCATCCGCCGGTCCGGGGTGAATCCGCGCATTCGACCGATCCCTGCCGGCTGCCGGAAGCGCAGGAACCCCGCCGAAAGCGGGGCTCTGGTTCGTGCGGCGTGTCGTGCGGCGGTGCGGGCTGCGGCGGCAGGGCGGGCGCCTATCTGGGCAGCGGTCCGATCATCATGATCATCTGGCGGCCTTCCATCTTCGGCATGTTCTCGACCTTGCCGATCTCGCGGATGTCCTCGGCCACCCGCTCCAGAAGCTCGCGGCCCAGATTCTGGTGCGCCATCTCGCGGCCGCGAAAGCGCAGCGTGACCTTCACCTTGTCGCCGTTTTCGAGGAATCGCCGCACGTTGCGCATCTTCACGTTATAGTCATGCACATCGGTGTTGGGGCGGAACTTGACCTCCTTGACCTCGATGGTCTTCTGCTTCTTGCGCGCCTCGCTCTCGCGTTTCTGCTGTTCGTACTTGAACTTGCCGAAATCCATGATCTTGCACACGGGCGGTCTGGCATTGGGGGAAATTTCCACCAGGTCCAGGCCGGCCTCGTCGGCCAGTTCGAGACCGCGCGAGGGCGGGACGATGCCGAGATTTTCCCCGTCGGGGCCGATCAGCCGGATTTCGGGGGCCCGAATGCGCTCGTTCACGCGGGGGCCCGTGTCACGCACCGGCGGGGCATTATGTGGTCTGCGGGCTATGAGAGTGTTCCTTTTGCTGCTTTGCGTTCTGGCCAGAAGGTAAAGCCCGGCCCGCGCGCTTTCAAGCCGTTAATTGCCCGGCTTCCGACAAGCAGCCGGTGCTGCGCGGCGCGGCGGGGGGCGCTGAGGGGCCTGGCGGCTCAATCAAGAAACGCCTTTTCCACCACATAGGTTTTCGGGTCGGAATTGGCGCCTTCTTCCAGCCCGTAGCCTTCGAGCATGTCCTTCAATTCGAGGTTGAAGGCCAGGTTGCCGCAGACCATGGCGCGGTCGGTCTCGGGGCTGAGCGGGGCGACGCCCAGATCCTCGAACGCCTCGCCCGAGCGCATCAGGTCGGTGATCCGGCCCATCTTGGCGCTCTCTTCGCGGGTGGTGGTAGGGTAGTATTTGAGCTTGTCGGCAAAGCCCTCACCGATCAGTTCCTCGAGCAATTCGTTGGAGCGGATGTCCTCGATAAGCTCACGGCCATATTCAAGCTCATTGGCAAAGCGGCAGGTATGGGTGAGGATCACCTCGTCATAATCGGTATAGGTCTGCGGGTCGCGCAAAAGCGAGGCAAAGGGGGCGATGCCGGTGCCGGTGGCAAAGAACCAGATCCGCCTGCCCGGCAGCAGCGCGTCATGGACCAGGGTGCCCACGGGCTTGGGCCGCAGGATGATCTGATCGCCGGGCCTTATGTGCTGAAGGCGCGAGGTGAGCGGGCCGTCGGGCACCTTGATCGAGTAGAATTCCAGCTCGTCATCCCAGGCCGGGCTGGCGATGGAATAGGCGCGCAGGAGCGGCTTGCCGTTGTCGTCAAGCAGGCCGATCATCACGAATTCGCCGGAGCGGAAGCGCAAGGAGCGCGGCCGGGTCACGCGGAAGGAGAACAGCCGGTCGGTCCAGTGCCGGACCTCGGTCACGGTCTGGGCGTCGGGAAGGGTCTTTTTCGCGGCGCTGGCGGCGCTGCTGCCGGGCTGGCTGTCTGGCATGTCGTTCACGTCTGCTCTCTCCGGTCTTGTGCTCTCGGTGCTGTCGCGCGCTCCCGCCTGAAGGCTGCGCCTGTATAGGCGCGCCGGGCTCGCTGGTCCAGCCTGAGGGGCGCGTCGGATGGTCACAAATTGTGCGCATGCAATTGAAAGACCCCTTCCAGGCGGGAAAATTTCCCGGTAATGGGGGCGTAAGAGGCCGCAAAAAGAACAGACGTTTGCCCATGAAACAGGAAATCGACTCTCTGGACCGCAGGATCCTCGCCGAGCTGCAACGCGATGCGGGCCAGTCGCTCGATGCGATCGCCCGCGCGGTGGGCTCTTCCAAGACCCCGGTCTGGAACCGTATCCGCAAGATGCGCGAAGCCGGGGTGATCGGGCCGGCGACCGTGCATGTGGACGCCGAAACGGTGGGGCTTGAGGCGTGCTTTTTCGTGCTGGTGCGCACCTCGGAGCACGAGGCGGGCTGGCAGGAGCGGTTTCTGACCGCCGTGCGCGCGCGCCCGGAGGTACTGGAGGCGCATCGGCTGGCGGGCGAGATCGACTATCTGCTGAAGGTGCGGGTGGCGAATGCCCGCGCCTATGACGCCTTCTATCAGGCGCTGATCGGCGAGGTGCGTATCTTTGACGTCACCGCGCTTCTGTCGATGGAGGAGATCAAGTTCACCACCGAACTGCCGCTGTGAGCCCGGGCGGTCGGGACCGGGGCGCTGCCCCGGACCCCGGAGTATTTGGCGAAAGATGAAAGGGCAGGCGGTTCGGGCTCAGCATGTGACCATGAGCCGGCCGAGGCCGTGGAAGTGGTAGAGATTGGCGTATTCGGACGGTGCGGCCAGCGCGAGGGCGGGGCAGCGCTCAAGGAGGATCGGCAGCGCGGTGGCAAGCTCGAGGCGGGCAAGCGGCGCGCCGATGCAGAAATGCGCCCCGGCGCCGAAGCTCAGATGGCTGCGCTGCGGGCGGGTCGGATCGAAGCGGTCGGGCGCCTGCCAGCGCGCCGGGTCGCGGTTGGCGGCGGCGAGCAGCAGGCCCACCTCGTCGCCGGGCGCGAATCGGTGGCCGAACAGCTCTGCCTCTTCGTGGGAGAATCGGGTGAAGAGGTGCAGCGGCGGGTCGAGGCGCAGGGTCTCTTCCAGCGCCGCTTCGCGGGTTTCGGGTGCGAGCAGGGCGGCGCGGGCGCCGGGCACTTCCAGCAGCAGCTTCACCGCATTGGCCATGGCGTGGACGGTGGCTTCGTGGCCGGCATTCAGAAGCAGGATGCAGGTGGTGATGAGCTCGTCGGTGCTGAGCTTTTCGCCCGCTTCCTCGGCGGCGATCAGCTCGATGATAAGGTCGTCGGCCGGGCGCGCGCGCCGCTTCTCCACATAGGCGCGCATGAAGGCGACGAAGCCTTGCGTCGCGGCCACGGCGCGCTCCTCGAGCGCCCGGTCGCGGCGGGCCTGATACATGGCGACCATGGCGTGGGACCAGTCCAGCAGCTGGTCGGCCATGTCCTCGGGCACGCCCAGCAGGCGGCAGATGACGATTATCGGGACCTTCTGGGCGAAGGCGGGGATCAGGTCGAAGGGGCCGGAGGCGGGGAAGGCGTCGATCAACGCATGGGCGAGCGCGGCGATCTCGGGGGCCAGGTGGGCGATGCGCCGGGAGGTGAAGGCGCGCAGGGTGAGCGCGCGCAGGCGGGCATGGCGCTGACCGTCGAGCTCGAGCATGGAATGGGCCTCGACCGCGTAGAAGGGCGCGAGGTGGTCGGGCACGGCGCGGGGCGTGAGTGGCGCGCGGCCGAAGCGGCGGTCGCGCAGGAGCGTGTTGACCGCCCTGTAGCTCACCGCCATGGGCAGGGCGTAATCTTGCCAGAAGAAGAAGTCGCCCGCCTCGGTGCGCGCCTGCGCATAAAAGCGGTAGGGGTCCTGGACAAAGGCCGGATCGGTTGCAGACTGGCTGAGGCTCAACATGGCGCAGCCTTGCCCGGCGGGCAGGGTTTTGCAAGCCTTTTCAGGCGTATCGGGCACCCGAGCGGAGCGGGCGCCCGGTCCATGCCCCGCGCCTCAGTCCTTGAGCCGGCAGGTGGAGATGCCGAGGATCGAGTAGAGCGGGCAGGAGCCCATCAGCCCGGTGACCAGCGGGACGATCCCGACCAGCAGCCAGGGGCTGGCATTTTCGGCGGTGAAATAGGCGATGATCAGCGCGAGCCCGACGACGACGCGTAGGATGCGGTCGATATTGCCTTCGTTTTTCTTGAACATGTCAGGTTCCTTTCCTGTCTGTCAGGTCGTTTCTCAGGTCGTTTCCCGTCTTGGTGCGGCGAGTTTACCATCATCGCAGAGATAGGCATGTGTCATGGTCACACAAGGGCAGGCGAGCCAGTCCGGGCCGGTCCCTGCTGGTCAAAGCGCCGCTCAGAGCGCCGCGCTTCGGGCCTGGCGCTCAAGCCCGGCGCGGTCCAGGATCTCGACCATGCCGCGCCCGTGGCGGATGCAGCCCTTGCGCGCGAGCCTGACGAGGCGGCGCGAGACCACTTCGCGCGCCGAGCCGATGGCGGTGGCGATGTCGGCCTGGGTCATTTCCAGCCGCCCGGCGCGGTCGGCGCGCTTCAGCAGCAGCGCGGCGAGGCGCTGCTCCACCCGCAGGAAGGACACGCTTTCGATGAGTTGCATCATCGACTGCATCCGACCGGCAAAGGCCTCGAAGACCAGGCGGCGAAAGCCCGGGGAGCGGTCGAGCAGGTCGAAGAAACTGACGCGCGGCAGCAGCACCAGCCGGGTGGGCAGCTCGGTGATGGCTTCGGCGGTGTAATCGTCGCCGCCGAACAGGCCCAGCGTGGACTGGATGCAGGACTGGCCCGGCGCGACCTCGTAGAGCAGGATGTCGCGCCCGGTGGGGCCGATCAGGTGCACCCCGACCCGGCCCGAAAGCACGATCATATAGCCCTTGACCGCCTCGCCGGGCGAAAACAGCACCGCGCCAGCGGGCAGGTCCAGGGGCGTGAGTGCGTCGAGCGTGGCGCGCGCGGGCGCGTCGAGCGCGGCGAGGGCCGCATCTGCGCCGGTCCAGCTCATCCGCCGGTGGGGCCGGAGCGACTGCGCGCCTCGAACCGGGGCAGCATGGCCGAGAAATCCGTGCCCGCGCCGCCTTCGCGCTCGACGAATTGCTCATAGAGCGCGGTGGCGACCGCCCCCATCGGCGTGTCGGCATCCACCGCCTCGGCGGCCTGCTGGCTCAGGCGCAGGTCCTTGAGCATCAGTTCGCTGGCAAAGCCGGGCTTGTAGCCATTGTCGGCGGGGCTTTTGGCCCCCACGCCGGGCGCGGGGGTGTAGGCGTTCATGGTCCAGCTGTAGCCCGAAGAGGTGGAGACCACGTCATACATCTTCTGCCGGTCGAGGCCGAGCTTGTCGGCGAGCGCAAAGGCCTCGCAGGTGGCGATCATGGTGACGCCGAGGATCATGTTGTTGCAGATCTTGGCGGCCTGGCCGGCCCCGGCGGCGCCGCAGTGCACGGCCTTTTGCCCCATGATGTCGAAGAGCGGCGCGACGCGCTGAAAGGCCTCCTCGCTGCCGCCGACCATGAAGGTGAGCGTGCCCGCGGCGGCACCCGTGACGCCCCCCGAGACCGGCGCATCGACCGAAAGCAGGCCCGCTTCCTCGGCCTCGGCCGCCACTTCGCGCGCGCTCTGCACGTCCACGGTGGAGCAGTCGGCCAGCACCGCGCCCTTTTTCATGGCCGGGATGATCTCGCGCGCCACCGCGCGCAGGATCGAGCCATTGGGCAGCATGGTGATGACGACTTCGGCGCCGCTGGCGGCGGCGGCGGCGCTTTCGGCCATGGCGACGCCCTCGGGGGCGGAGGCGACCGGGTCGTAGCCGGCGACCTCATGGCCCGCGGCGGCGAGGTTGGCGGCCATCGGCGCGCCCATGTTTCCCAGTCCGACAAATCCGATCTTCATGGTGTTTTCCCTGTATTTGCAGCCTTTGCGGCGCTATTGCGGCGCATCGGCCAGTTGCAGTCCATCGGCGCCCAGCGGGGCCAGCATGGCATCGATCTCCGCGCCGGTCACGGCTTCTGGGCCGGCATGGCGCCATTTCGGGTTGCGGTCCTTGTCGATGATCGCGGCGCGGATCCCCTCGACGAAATCGCCCATCTCGGCCGAGCGCCAGGTGAAGCGGAATTCACGGGTGAGCGCGGCGGCCAGGCCGGGCTCGGCGCGCGCGGCGCGGATCAGGCGCAGGGTGCAGGCCATGGAGAGCGGAGAGTTGCGGCGCATGGCCTTTTCGGCGCTCCGGGCCAGATCGGAGGGGCTGGCGGCGAGGGCGGCGAGGATGTCGCCGAGCGTCTCGCCGGCGAAAGCGGCGTCGATCTCGGCCCGTGCGGCTTCGGCGGGGCCGGGCGCGCCGGGCTCGGCGGCAAGGCGGGCCACATGGGCCGCATCGCCCGTCTCGCAAAGGGTGTCGATCAGACCGGGCCAGTGGGCGCGGGGGATGTAATGATCGGCAAAGCCCGCATGAAGCGCATCCGCCGGGCCCATCCGCGCCGCGGTGAGACCGAAATACTCCCCCAGCCGTCCCGGCGCGCCTGCCAGCAGGTGGCTGCCGCCCACATCCGGGACCAGCCCGATCGAGCATTCGGGCATGGCGATCTGCGAGTTCTCGCAGACGATCCGGTGCGATCCGTGGCAGGACACGCCAACGCCACCGCCCATGGTGAATCCCTGCATGAAGGCGATGTAAGGCTTTGGCCAAGCGGCGATTTTCGCGTTCAGCCGGTATTCGTCGGCCCAGAACCGGCGGCCATAACCGAAGTCGCCCGCGCGCGCGGTGTCATACATTTCCTGGATGTCGCCGCCTGCGCAAAAGGCGCGGTTGCCCTCGGCGTCGATAATCACCAGCGCCACGGCGTCGTCGTCGCGCCAGGTGTCAAGTGCTGCCTCGATTTCCAGGCACATCTTCCAGGTCAGGGCATTGAGCGCCTTGGGGCGGGCAAGCGTGATACGCCCGGCGCGGCCCTCCGTGCGAATGTGGATGTCGGCCATCGCGGTTTACCCCCGGTCCTTGAGCATCTGGCGGGAAACGATCACGCGCATGATTTCGTTGGTGCCTTCCAGGATCTGGTGCACGCGCAGGTCGCGCACGATCTTCTCGATCCCGTAATCGGCCAGATAGCCATAGCCGCCATGCAGTTGCAGGCACTGGTTGGCCACGTCAAAGGCGGCGTCGGTCACATGCATCTTGGCCATGGCGCAAAACTTGGTGGCGTCGTGCGCCTGGTTGTCGAGCTTCCAGGCGGCCTGGCGCAGGAAGGTGCGGGCCGATTGCAGCTTGACTTCCATTTCGGCCAGACGGAATTGCAGGCCCTGAAACTGATCGATGGGGCGGCCGAAGGCCTGGCGCTCGCCCATATAGGCGAGGGTTCTGTCGAGCGCGCTCTGGGCGGCTCCGAGCGCGGAGGCGGCGATGTTGAGACGGCCGCCATCGAGCGCCGACATCGCATAAGTGAAACCTTCTCCCAGTTTTCCGATCAAATTTTCCGCCGGGATGTTCGAATTGTCCAAGTTTACCATCGAGGTCGGCTGCGCTTTCCAGCCCATCTTGTGCTCCGGCGCGCCGAAGCTGAGCCCCTCGGTGCCCGCTTCCACGATCATCGCGCTGATCCCCTTGGGCCCGTCCTCGCCGGTGCGCGCCATGATCAGGTACGCGTCCGAATAGCCGCCGCCGGAGATGAAGGCCTTGGCACCATTGAGCGTGATGGTGCCGCCATCGATCTCGGCCCGGGTCCTGAGCGCGGCGGCGTCCGAGCCCGATCCCGGCTCGGTCAGGCAATAGGAGAAGATCTTGTCCATGGAACACAGGTCGGGCAGCCATTTCGCCTTTTGCGCATCGGTGCCGAACTTGTCGATCATGCCGCCGACCATGTTGTGGATCGACAGAAACGATCCCACCGCCGGGCAGGCCATGGCCAGCGCCTCGAAGACCAGCGTCGCATCGAGCCGGCTGAGCCCCGAGCCGCCGAAATCCTCGCTGACATAGAGCCCGCCGAAGCCAAGCTGCGCGGCTTCGGCCCAGAGCGCCTTCGGGATGGTGCCGGCTTCTTCCCAGCCGCGGGCATGGGGCGCGATCTGGTCCTGCCCGAAGGCGTGGGCCATGTCGAAAATGGCCTGCTGTTCCTCTGACAATGCGAAATCCATGGAAGCCCTCCGCGAAACTGCGGTGAATTGAACACCCGTTTAGTCAGCGAGTCTTGCAGAAATTTTGCAAGCGGAAAATATCTGTGTGCCGCAGGTGGCAGCGGGGCCCGGCTTCTCGCCGGTCTGGTCACAAATCGGCGTGGAAATCCTCGATCAGCTTCTGCACCACGCTCTTCAGCGCCACCTCGCGGCTGTGGCCGGCCTGCAGGGCATCGGCAAGGACCGCGCGCTGCTGTTCCGCGGAGATGCCCCGGTCAAGGATCGCGCGGGCATTCTCGACCTCGGCGAGGCATCCCAGCGCCTCGGCGTCTTCGCCGACCAGTTCGATCATCTCTTCGAGAAGTTCGGCGAAACCGACCACTTCGCGCCGCCCGAAGTCGATCAGCCCGGCGCCCGGCCCGTAGCGCTGGGCGCGCCAGCGGTTTTCGCCGACGAGGAAATTGTCATAGATCCGCCAGCGCTGGTTGCCGGCCTTGAGCCGCCACAGGAAGCGGGTCAGCGACTGGATCAGCGCGGCGATGGAAAGCGCGGTCTCCATGCGCGGCGAGACATCGCAGATGCGCACCTCGATGGTGGGAAAGCGCGAAGACGGGCGCAGGTCCCACCAGATTTTCGAACTGTCCTCGATCAGGCCGAGATCGACGATGGTCCGTACCGAGCGCTCGTATTCGGACCAGCTGGCAAAATGCGGCGGCAGGCCGGTGCGCGGCAGGTTGTCGAATACCGTCAGCCTGTAGCTCGCCAGCCCCGTATCCTCGCCCTGCCAGAAGGGGGAGGAGGCCGAAAGCGCCAGCAGGTGCGGCAGGAAATAGGCAAGCTGGTTTACCATGTCGATGCGTGTGTCGGCATCGTCGATGCCCACATGCACATGCATCCCGCAGATGAGCAGCCGGCGCACCACCCCGGCGAGGTCGCGCGAAAGCGCGTTGTAGCGGTCCTTGTCGGTGTGGTGCTGGTCCTTCCAGTCGGCGAAGGGGTGGCAGGCGGCGGCGATCGGGGCGAGGTTGTAGCGCGCCGCGTGGCGGGCGACGCTGGCGCGCAGGCGGCGCAGGTCTTCGCGCGCCTCGGCGATGTCGGCGCAGACGCGGGTGCCGGTCTCGATCTGACATTGCAGGAATTCCGGGCTCACCTGGCCCTCGAGCTCGCTCTGGCAGGCTTCCATCAGCCCTTCAGGGGCCTCGGCCAACTCGCAACTGTCGCGATCGACCAGGAGGTATTCTTCTTCGATGCCGAGGCTGAAAGCGGGGATTTGTGCGGTCATCCTTGCTTCTCCATGCCGGGTCCGTGCCCAGTTCCCGAGGGGTGCAGGAAACCGCCCCGGCGGGGGCTCAGGCGACCTGTTTTATCAACCCCTCCAGCGTTTCAATGTTGATTCCGATCAAGGTGCTGGCCTCTTCCATGGTCGGCACGATGCGGCGCACCACCGGCGTTTCCAGCCCCTCCCAAGAGCGTGCGATCAGTTTCGCCGCCTCTTGCGCGACCTGGCTCGGGGCAACGGTGATCGACAGGATATCGGCCCGGGCGGAGAGGGCGTATTCGGCGGTATGCGCCTGCAGCTTCAGCACGGAAGCATAGTCGCGCTCGAAGTCCTCGAGAAAGCGCAGGTCGATCAGATTGGTCCGGTGCAGGTCGAAATCGGGGTGTCGGGGGTATTCCTGGACCACGCTTATGTAGTCAGCGATCGTGGCCAGCCCGGAATAGCGCACATAGACCAAGTTGTGCTCGGGGAATATCCTGAAAAGACCGGCCATTCCTCTACCCTTCGCGCCGTTGGGCACCCTGTACATGATTGCATTCGCGATAGCATCCGCAGGCGCCGGAATCACCCCTTCAGATACGGAGGGCAAGGCTAGCGGTCCTCGCCCCGGTTGACAACAAGAATAACGCACACCCTGTTGCGAAATGAAAACGCCCCGTCGCATGGACGGGGCGCATGAGCGGGATGTGTGCACTGCCGGTCTCGCGCCGGCTCAGTCCATCGCCTTGAAGTGGAACTCGCCGCCTTCCTTGAGCCCCGAGGGCCAGCGCGAAGTCACGGTCTTGGTGCGCGTGTAGAAGCGGAAGCCGTCCGGCCCGTGCTGGTTGAGGTCACCGAACATCGACTTCTTCCAGCCGCCGAAGGTGTGGTAGGCCAGCGGCACGGGGATCGGCACGTTGATGCCGACCATGCCGATATTGACCCGGTGGGCGAAGTCGCGCGCGGTGTCGCCGTCGCGGGTGAAGATGGCGGTGCCGTTGCCGTATTCGTGGTCCATGGCGAGCTTGAGCGCCTCTTCGTAGGAGCCCGCGCGCACGGTGGAAAGGACCGGGCCGAAGATCTCGGTCTTGTAGATCTCCATGTCCGGCGTCACGTGGTCGAACAGGTGCGGGCCGACGAAAAAGCCGTTTTCATAGCCCTGCAGCTTGAAGTCGCGGTTGTCCACCACCAGCTTCGCGCCCTCTTCGACGCCCTTGTTGATGAGCCCCAGGATGCGCTCCTGTGCCTCGCGGGTGACGACCGGGCCGTAGTCCACGTCTTCGCCGGCGGTGTAGGGGGCCACTTTCAGCTTCTCGATGCGCGGCACCAGCGCCTCGATCAGCCGGTCGGCGGTCTCCTCGCCCACCGGTACCGCCACGCTGACCGCCATGCAGCGCTCGCCCGCCGCCCCGTAGCCCGCGCCCACCAGCGCGTCGGCGGCCTGGTCCATGTCGGCGTCGGGCATCACGATCATGTGGTTCTTGGCCCCGCCGAAGCACTGGGCGCGCTTGCCCGAAGCGGTGGCGCGGGCATAGATATACTTGGCCACCGGGGTCGAGCCGACGAAGGAAATGCCCTGGATGGTGTCGCTGTCCAGAAGCGTGTCCACCGCCTCCTTGTCGCCATTGACCACCTGAAAGACGCCCTCGGGCAGGCCGGCCTCGATGAACAGCTCCGCCAGCATCATCGCCACCGACGGATCGCGCTCGCTGGGCTTGTAAACGGCGGCATTGCCCGAGGCGAGGCAGGGGCCGAGATGCCAGAGCGGCATCATGGCAGGGAAGTTGAACGGCATGATGATCCCGACCACGCCCAGCGGCTGGCGCATCGAATACATGTCGATGCCCGGCCCCGCGCCGTCGGTGAACTCGCCCTTCAAGAGATGCGGCGCGCCGATCGAAAACTCGATCACCTCAAGGCCCCGCTGCACATCGCCGCGCGCGTCCGGCAGCGTCTTGCCATGCTCGCGCGAGAGCGCCTCGGCGAGCTTGTCCATGTCGCGGTTGAGCAGCCGCACCATCTCCATCATCACCCGGGCGCGGCGCTGCGGGTTCATCGCTCCCCAGGCGGGCTGGGCGGCGGCGGCGCGGGCGATGGCCTCTTCCACCTCGCCCGGGCTGGCCATGGCCACGCGCCCCTGCACCTCGCCGGTGGCCGGGTTGAAAATATCGCCAAAGCGCCCGGAAGTGCCCTTGACGCGCTTGCCGTCGATGAAATGTCCGATCTCGTACATGTCTCTCTCCCGTTTGATGTGGGAGCAGGATAGACTTGCATTTTTGCCGGGAAAAGGGGCAGTGTCTCAAAGAGATTTTGCAGAAATGCAGGTACGCTATGCCGGACTGGGACGATCTGCGCGTCTTTCTCGCCGTGGCGCGGGGCGAAAGCCTCTCGGCCGCCGCCCGCACGCTCAAATGCGATGCCGCCACGGTGGGCCGCCATGTGGCCCGGCTCGAAGAGGCGCTCGGCCAGCCGCTCTTCGCGAAATCCCCCCGGGGATATGCGCTGAACGGGGCCGGCGAGCGGCTTCTGGCCCATGCGGAGCGCGCCGAACAGGCGGTGAACGAGGGGCTCGATGCGCTGGAGCGCGGCGGCGGGCGGCTTGCCGGTCAGGTGCGCATCGGCGCCACCGATGGCTGCGCCTCCTACGTCCTGCCCCAGGTCTGCGCCGCCATTTCGCGCCGCCACCCGGAACTGGAGCTGCAGATCGTGGCGCTGCCGCGGGTGATCAACCTGTCCAAGCGCGAGGCCGACATGGCCATTACCGTATCGCCGCCCCAGGCCGGACGCGTGCTGGTCGAGAAGATCACCGATTACCACCTGCACTTCGCCGCCTGTCGCGACTACCTGAAAAAACACCCCGAGATCAAATGCCTGGACGATCTGAAGGCGCATCCCCTGGTGGGCTACATCCAGGACATGATCTTCTACCCGGAGCTCGACTTCCTTACCGAACTGGGCCTCGAACGGGTAGCGCTGGCCTCCAACCTGGTGGCGGTGCAGCTTGGCTATCTGCGCCACGCGGGGGGCGTCGGTATCACCCACGATTTCATCCTGCCCTTCGCCCCGAATCTGGTCCGGGTGCTGGAGGGCGAAGTCAGCCTGAGGCGCGCCTTCTATCTGCTGCGTCACGCCGCCGACCAGCGGGTCGAGCGCCTGTCTCTGGTGGCGCGCGAACTGGTCGCCGGGATCCGCGCCGAGGTGGCGCGGCTGGAAGAACTGGCCTGGCGGACGGCCTGAAGGGAGACCCGGACAGGCGGCAAGCGGGCTTGACAGAATGTCGCAGGGCGGGCGAGGGTAGGGGCAGGACCACTACCAGAACGGGAGGGCCTCATGCTCGTCAGCCAGATACTCAGGAGCAAGCCGGTGGGAGGGGTGTTCACCATCGCGCCCGATACCAGCATTGGCGACGCCGCCGGCCTGCTGTCGGAAAAGCGCATCGGCGCGCTGATCGTGTCTTCCGACGGGACCATGCCCGAAGGCATCCTCTCGGAGCGCGACATCGTGCGCGAACTGGGCCGGCGCGGCCCGGCCTGCCTGCGCGACCGGGTCAGCGAGCTGATGACCAGCGATCTGATTACCTGCGACGCCAATTGCACCGCCGACGAGGTGCTCGGGCGCATGACCGAGGGGCGCTTTCGCCACATGCCGGTGATGGAGGGCGAAACCATGATCGGGGTGATCTCGATCGGCGACGTGGTCAAGGCCCGGCTGGACGAACTGGCCCATGAAAACAGCGCCCTGCAAGGCATGATCATGGGCCACTGAGCGGGGGCGCCGACCCGGCGGAGCCCGGCAATCCGACCCGCCGCGCCCGAGGTGCCGGGCACGGCGTCGCTGCGTCGCCCCATGCCGCAGCGCGGAAAATCCTTGCTTTTGCCGCCGCAATGATGCCAGCGTGCGCCCGGAGCAAGGAGGGACAAACATGCGCATCGGCCTCTATCCCGGCACCTTCGACCCGATCACCCTGGGCCATCTCGACATCATCCGCCGCGCTTCGGCGCTGGTGGACCGGCTGGTGATCGGCATCGCGATCAACCGCGACAAGGGCCCGCTCTTCTCGCTGGAGGAACGCGTGGCCATGGTCGAGGCCCAATGCGCCGGGCTCGCCACCCAATGCGGCACCGAAATCGTCGCCCATCCGTTCGAAAACCTGCTGATCGACTGCGCCCGCGACGTGGGCGCCCAGATCATCATCCGCGGTCTGCGGGCGGTGGCGGATTTCGAATACGAATACCAGATGGTCGGCATGAACCGGGCCATGGACGACACGGTCGAGACCGTGTTTCTCATGGCCGAGGCCCGCCATCAGGCGATCGCCTCCAAACTGGTCAAGGAAATCGCCCGGCTGGGGGGGGACATCTCCGCCTTTGTGCCCGGCGGAGTCCGCGAGGCGCTGCTGGCGAAATTCTCCTGAGCCGAGCCGTCCCGCCCCGTGCCGCCGCGCCCCGCGCCGCCCCGGGCAGATCACAGCAGCAGCGCCGTGGGCCCCAGCCGCTGCAGCCGCGCCCCGCTGCCCAGTTTGAAACGGCTCAGCCCGGGCGCCTTTGCGCGGTCGATTCGCCCGAGGTCGATCTCCTCTACCCCCGCGCGCGCCAGTTCCCCGAAGATATGCCACAGCACCAGCCGCGCCGCCCCGCTTCCGCGCCCGGCCTCGCTGCTATGTGCGATGTGATAGGTGGCGGTGTTGCCATGGCGCAGCACCAGGGCGCGGGCATGAACCTCCCCCCGCCGACGGGCGACGAACAGGCGCAGTTCCCGTGCCGCGCGGGCCTGCCAGGCCAGGGTGAAGGCCGCAGGCAAGGCACGATACCCCCGCGCCGCCTGCTGGCGCAGATCGTCCTGCAGCAGCGCCCGAAGCTCCCGCTCCCGGGCCTGCCGATGGCTCAGGGTCAGCCCGGTTCTTTCGGACTTCTTCAAGGCGTTGCGCCACTTCCCGTGCAGTTCCTCACGATGCGCGGGAAGGGCGCGGCGGCAGGTGAAGAGCGGGCGGCTCAGCACCAGCCGGCGGCGCGTGGGCAGGGGGTCGGCCGGGGTGACCAGGCGCAGGCGCGGGCGCCCGAGGGGCAGGCTGCGCCGGATCAGCGCCAGCGCCCGCGCCCGCTCCTCGTGGCTGTCGCTGAACCAGAGCGGCCCGTTGCTGATGAGTGCGAGCCCGAGCCCGGGGCGCAACCGGCGCAGAAGCGCCTGACACAGGCCGATCGGCCTGCCGGCCCGGCGGATCACCCCGCGCGCCACCTGCCCGCCCAGCGCCTCATGCGCCGCTCCATAGCTCCATCTCTGGGCCATGGGCGCGCGCAGGCGATCGCCCAGAGCCTCCCATTCGTTTCGCCCGACCTGATCCCAGAGAATTTCCATTTCCGCCTGCGACAGAGCAAAGAAGAGACAAGGCAAACCCGAGCGCTTCGCGAAGAACCGAAGCGGAATTTCCGCAAAACGCGCGAAATACGGAAAGGTCTCGCCGCGCCTGGCTCGAATCTGTCCCAAATCTGGGCAAAATGCCTTAATACATGGTTAACGGAGCCCGAAAGCTGCAAACCGTACCCCGCGCCCTGGCAGAAATGCCATGCCGGCAATACCGCTCTTTCGCCCCGGTCCCGATTTTTCCGCGAAAAACCGGGACCGCGCGCAGCGCGGCCCTCGAATCGCAAGACCTTTCACGAATCTTTCCCGGCCGCGGCCTCGATGAGGCCCGCGCCTACAGGTAGCGGGCCATTTCCCGCGCCGTGTCCAGCATCCGGCAGGAAAAGCCCCATTCATTGTCGTACCAGGTGAGGAAGCGCACCATGTTGCCTTCGATTACATGGGTCTGGTCTGTGGCGAAGTGGGAGGAACTGGGATCGTGGTTGAAATCGACCGAGACCAGCGGCTTGTCGGTCACCGCCAGCACCCCCTTCATCGGGCCTTCGGCGGCGGCGCGGATGGCGTCGTTGATCTCTTCCACCGTGGTTGTGCGCGCGGCTTCGAAGGTCATGTCCACGCAGGAGACATTGGGCGTGGGCACGCGGATCGCCACGCCGCCCAGCCGGCCGGCCAGTTCCGGCAGCACCAGTTCCATGGCCTTGGTGGCGCCGGTGGTGGTGGGGATCATGGAGAGCGCCGCGGCGCGGGCGCGGTGCAGGTCCTTCTGTTCGGCGTCCAGCACCGGCTGGGAACTGGTATAGGCATGGACCGTGGTCATGAAGCCTTTGACGATGCCCACCTTTTCGTGGAGCACCTTGAGCGGGGGCGCGAGGCAGTTGGTGGTGCAGGAGGCATTGGACACATGCCGGTCGTCGGGCCCGAGCAGGTGGTGGTTGACCCCATGGACGATGGTCCGGTCCGCCCCCGTCGAAGGGGCCGAGACCAGCACCCTTCTGGTGCCGTTGTCGAGATGCACCCGCGCGCGCGCGCCCTTGAACACCCCGGTACATTCGAACACGATATCCACGTCGCCCCAGTCCAGCCGGGCCGGGTCGCGCTCATTGGTGAAGCGGATCGGCCCCGAGCCCACATCGAGCGTGTCGTCGGTATGGCTGACCGGGTTCATGAAGCGCCCGTGCACCGAGTCGAATTCGAACAGATGCGCCGCCGAGGCGATCGGCGCGAGGTCGTTGATGGCGACGATCTCGATGTCGTCGCGGCCCAGCTCGTGGACCGCGCGCAGGATCAGGCGGCCGATGCGACCGAAACCGTTGATGGCGACTTTGGTGGGCATGGCAATTCCTCGGCAATGTGTCTGGGAGGCGACTCGCGGCGGAGCCTGTTATCGCTAACATGCGGGTTTTGCGGGCGAGGTCAAGGTCTCCGCATACGATCGTGTCCCGAAATCCTCAGCGCCAGAAGGCGATATATTCGGAGAAGCGGAACAGTTCCTTGCCAAGGAATACGGGCAGCCCGCCGCCAAACCAGATCCGGTCGGCGACGAAGATCCCCAGGATCACCAGGGCCAGGCCAAGTGCGATCTTGTCGGTCAAGGTTCTGCCTCTGCTGTGCATTGGTTTTGCCCGCTGACGGGCACACAGGCAAGCAAAAACCCCGGGCCGCCGGGCGCCGGGGTTTTCGTTTCTTTGGCGGGTTGCTTTGGCGGGCGTGTGCCCTGGAGCCCGGGAAGCGGGCTCAGCCGAGCCGGCCCATCGCCGCGGCCACGTCGGCCATGCGCGCCGAGAAGCCCCATTCGTTATCGTACCAGGCCAGTACGCGCACGGTGCGCCTGCCGATCACCTTGGTCTGGTCCGGGGCAAAGATCGAGCTCTGCTCGGTGTGGTTGAAGTCGATCGAGACTTTCGGCTCCGGGTCATAGCCCAGCACATGGCCCATCGGGCCTTCGGCGGCTTCGCGCACGATTTCGTTGATGTCCTCCACGGTCACGTCCTTGCCGGCCTCGAAGGTGAGGTCGATGGCCGAGACATTGGGCGTGGGCACGCGCAGGGCGGTGCCGTCGAGCTTGCCGGCAAGCTCCGGCAGCACCTCGGAGATGGCGCGCGCGGCGCCGGTGGAGGTGGGGATCACCGCCATGGCGGCGGCCCGCGCCCGGTAGAGGTCCTTGTGGCGGCGGTCGAGCGTGGGCTGGTCGCCGGTATAGGAGTGGATCGTGGTCATGATGCCGCGCTCGATGCCCACGGCCTCGTTGAGCACCTTGGCAAGCGGCGCAAGCCCGTTGGTGGTGCAGGAGCCGTTGGACACCATGCGATGGGAAGCCTCCAGTTCGGTATCGTTGACGCCGAAGACGATGGTCTTGTCCACGTTCTTGGCCGGGGCCGAGATCAGCACCTTGCCGGCGCCGCGCTCGAGATGCACCTTGGCCTTTTCGCCATCGTTGAACTTGCCGGTACATTCGAGCACCACGTCGCAGCCCGACCAGTCCAGCTCGTTCGGGTCGTAGGTGGAGAACATCTCCATCGGGCCGGGGCCGAGATCCATGGTGCCATTGGCCACCTTGACCTCGCCGGGAAAGCGCCCGTGCACGCTGTCGTAGCGGATCAGGTGGGCGGCGGTCTCGATCGGGCCGGTGGCGTTGATCTTGACCACCTTGAGGTCATTGCGCCCGGACGCGGCGATATGGGACAAGGTGCAGCGGCCGATGCGGCCGAATCCGTTGATGCCGATGGTGACGGTCATGTAGTTCCCCCTCGATTGGCCGGCGCGCTGGCCGGTGGCCCGATGCAGGCCGGTTAAACTGGTCAAGCTGGTGCAACTCGGCCCCGATATAGGGGGGGTGAAATTTAGGGCCAATTAAAAAATTGTTTATTCCGTGGATGTTAGCGTAAACAGCGGGGGGGTGCTGGCGCTGTTAGCGCAAAACCCGGACCGAATGCCGCAGGGGGCGGTTTGCGCTGCGGGGTGTCTTGCGCCGTGGAGAGAGGGTTGTAGACTGCTGCATACCGGTTCGGGCCGGGGCCGGAGCGGGGATGCCGGCTGGGCGTTCGGCCTGTTTGGATCCCGTGCGAGGGTATGCGAGGGTATGGATGAGCGGATTGCTGGCTCTGCTGGATGACGTGGCGGCGATCGCCAAGATGGCGGCGGCCTCGGTCGATGATGTGGCCGGGCAGGCGGCCAAGGCCGGCGCCAAGGCAGCCGGAGCGGTGATCGACGATGCCGCGGTGACCCCGCAATACGTACAGGGCCTGGCGGCACGGCGCGAGCTTCCGGTGGTCGGGCGCATCGCGCTTGGCAGCCTGCGCAACAAGCTGGTATTCCTGCTGCCGGCGGCGCTGCTGCTGTGGGCTTTCGCGCCCTGGGCAATCGCGCCGCTGCTGATGCTGGGCGGGGCCTATCTGTGCTTCGAAGGTGCCGAGAAGGTGCAGCATTGGGCCTGGCCGGGCAGGGCGGGGCATGGCCGGGAAGAAGAGACGGAGACGCAGGACCCCGCGCATCTGGAAGAGTCCAGGGTGCGGGGTGCGATCAAGACCGATTTCATCCTCTCGGCGGAGATCATGACCATTGCACTGGCGGCTGTTCCCGGGGATTCGCTCTGGCTGACCGGGGCGACGCTGGCCATGGTCGGACTGGGGATCACGGTTCTGGTTTACGGATCGGTGGCGCTGATCGTCAAGGCCGATGACCTGGGCTATGTGATGGCCCGGCGCGGGCGCCTGCGCCTGACGCGCTGGCTGGGGCGCAAGCTGGTGGCCTCCATGCCCGGCTTCATGGTCGGGCTGCTGGTGGTGGGGACGGTGGCGATGCTGTGGGTGGGGGGCGCGATCGTGCTGCACGGGCTCGAGGAACTGGGCTGGGCAGCGCCTGCGCATCTGATCGAGCTCTGGGCCGGGCAGGCCGCCGAAGCGGTGCCCCCGGAGGTGAAGGGAGCGGTGCGCTGGGGCGCGGGCGCCCTGTTCGACGGGCTTTTCGGCCTGATGCTGGGCCTGGCCCTGCTGGTGCCGGGCAGCCGATTCATTGCGCCGCTGTGGCGGCGTCTCTTCGGCACGAAGTGAGGCGGGCGGCGAATTTTTCGCGAAAATTCGGGAAGCGCGCCGAGGGTCGGCCCGTTCAGCCCTCGCGGCGTTCGTCGCAGCTCCTGGCGATGAAGCCGGGCAGGTGGTCGCCCATGCCGATCACCGGTTCCTGGTCGCTCTGTTTCCTGGCGTCCTGTTCCTTGCCCTTGCCTCCGGCGCGCGATCTGCGGCTGCGGGAGGCGCGCTTTTTCTCCTGCGGCTTTTCGGCGGGCGGAGTGCTCTCCTCGGCCGCGGGACGTGCCGGCTTGCAGGCCTTTTTGGGCCGGCGGACTGTCTTCCCCCCAGCCTTTTCCCCGGTCCTTTCTCCGCCCTTCTCGGCGGGCGGGGCTTCGCCGGCTTCCGCCCCGCCGGCTTTCTTGAGCGGATTGTCGATCCGCGGCACCCTGTTGCCGATCAGGCGCTCCACCGCATCGAGATTCTTTTCGTCGCGGGGCTCGGCGATCATGATCGCTCTTCCCTTGCGACCGGCGCGTCCGGTGCGCCCGATCCGGTGGACGTAATCCTCGGCGTGGCCGGGCACGTCGAAATTGAACACATGACTCACATTGGGGATGTCGAGCCCGCGCGCGGCCACGTCGGAGGCGACGAGGAATTTCAGCGCCCCGTCGCGAAAGCCCTGCAGCGTCGCTATGCGCTGGGACTGGTCCAGGTCGCCATGGATGGGGGCGGCGTCAAAACCGTGCTTTTTCAGCGACTTGGCGACGATATCCACATCCACCTTGCGGTTGCAGAAGATGATGGCATTGCTCAGCTCCTCCCCCTCGGCCTCGATCAGGGCGCGCAGCAGGCGGCGCTTTTCGCTGGCGGCGCGGTCGCGGCGGCTGGGGCGGAATTCGACCACCCCCTGGGTTATGGTGTCGGACGCCGTGGCCTGGCGGGCGACCTCGATGCGCACCGGCGCGGACAGGAAGGTATTGGTGATGCGCTCGATCTCGGGGGCCATGGTGGCCGAGAAGAACAGCGTCTGCCGGGTAAAGGGCACAAGCCCGAAAATGCGCTCGATATCGGGGATGAAGCCCATGTCAAGCATCCGGTCGGCCTCGTCCACCACCATGATCTGCACCCCGGTCAGAAGCAGCTTGCCGCGCTCGAAATGGTCGAGCAGGCGGCCCGGCGTGGCGATCAGTACATCCACGCCGCGGTCGATGAGCCTGGTCTGTTCGCCGAAGCTCACCCCGCCGATCAGCAGCGCCTTGGTCAGCTTCACATATTTGGCGTAAGCGTCGAAATTCTCCGCCACCTGGGCGGCCAGTTCCCTCGTCGGGCAGAGCACCAGCGAGCGCGGCATCCGCGCCCGCGCCCGCCCGCGCGCCAGCATCGACACCATCGGCAGGGTGAAGGCCGCGGTCTTGCCGGTGCCGGTCTGGGCGATGCCCAGCACGTCGCGCCCCTCAAGCGCCGGCGGAATCGCGCCCTCCTGGATCGGCGTGGGAGTTTCATAGCCGGTTTCCTCGATGGCCTTGAGGACTTTAGGGCTGAGTTTCAGGTCGCTGAATCTGGTCATGTATGTCCGTGTGTTGGCGGACATTTCGCGCCCGCTTCGTCGGTGGCGCACGATCCCCCTGGCCCGCCTGCTCATGAGGCGCAAGTCGTGCGTGCCCCGTGCCTAGAAGAAAACCCCGCCCGGGTCAACGCGACAAGAGGATTCCGGTCGTGGCCGGGCGAAACGGCACGGGATTTTCCACGGGATTTCCATGGCGCGACCGCTCGCGGGGCCTTCGCTGGAGCGACTGGCCGGCGGGATGGCGCGCCGGTGGCGGATGGGCGGGATGGCGGCGCGGACCGCATGCGCCGCGAGCGGAGTGTGCGAACCGGCGCCGCAGCCTGGCGCCCTCCTGCCTTGCGAGAACGCCCCGCCGGAGCGCCAGGGCCAGCGAGGATCGGACATGCGGCGGGACAGTCCATGGGGATAGGGTTGCACGCCCGGCGCCTCGCTGGCCTGACAGGAGTGATACGCCGGGCTCGGGGAATTCCGTCGCGAAAAGTTTCGCCGCTATTCGTGCCGCCATTGCGGAGCTTTGGCGGGTCGCCAGCCCTTCCGGCTGTCCCCATATCCCCGCGCCGCGCCTCGCAGGCCGGCGCCTTTGCAGGGCCGCAACGCGCCCGTCTCCCGCCCCCCCCGGGAAGATGCCCGGCAATCCGGCAGAAAAATCGCTCGGGCAGCTGATGGCGACGAAACCGGATCCATCCACCCTCGCTCCGGTTCCATTATCCCTTGCGCGCATCCTCCAGACACCGTAAACCGCCCCCATGCCCCTATAGCTCAGCTGGTAGAGCAACTGATTTGTAATCAGTAGGTCCGCGGTTCGAGTCCGTGTGGGGGCACCAGACGGTCCCGGCACGCACGCCCCGGCAGCGGCTGCGCCCGCCGCGCCCCGGCCCGCGCGCCACTTCGCGCGGATTTTGCCTTGCACATGGCCCCGGCGCCACCTAGAAGGGCGGCTGAATTGCGGGGCGGCAGCCACCGGCCCTTTCTGACGTGAAAAAGGATGAAACCATGCAGGTCACCGAGACCCTCAACGAAGGCCTCAAGCGCGGCTACAAGCTGGTGGTCTCCGCCGCCGATCTGGAAGCCAAGGTCGATGAAAAGCTCAAGCAAGCCCAGCCCGATATCGAGATGAAGGGCTTTCGCAAGGGCAAGGTGCCGCTGGCGATGCTCAAGAAGCGCTTCGGCGACCAGCTCATGGGCGAGGTGGTGCAGGAGAGTATCGACGGCGCCATCAGCGCCCAGCTCGAGGAAAGCGGCGACCGCCCGGCCCTGCGCCCCGAGGTCAAGGTGACCAACGAGGACTGGAAGCCCGGCGACGATCTGGAGGTCTCCGTCACCTACGAAAAGCTGCCCGATATCCCCGAGGTCGATCTCAAGGGGATCAAGCTCGAGCGTCTCGAGGTGACACCGGGCGACAAGGAGGTGGACGAGGCGCTCGAAAAGCTCGCCGAAACCGCCCAGGAATTCGCCGACCGCAAGAAAGGCGCCAAGGCGAAGGAAGGCGACCAGGTGGTGATCGACTTCGTGGGCAAGGTGGACGGCGAGCCCTTCGAGGGCGGCGCGGCCGAGGATTTCCCGCTGGTGCTGGGCTCCGGGAGCTTCATCCCCGGCTTCGAGGACGGGCTGATCGGCGCCAGGGCGGGCGACGAGGTGGCGGTCGAGGTGACCTTTCCCGAGGATTACGGCGCCGAGCACCTGGCCGGCAAGGCGGCGGTGTTCGACTGCAATGTAAAGGCGGTGAAGAAGCCCGTCGCCGCCGAGATCAACGACGAACTGGCGCAGAAATTCGGTGCCGAGAGCCTCGATGCGCTCAAGGAACAGATCCGCGAGCGCCTCGCGGGCGAATATGCCGGTGCCGCGCGCGCGGTGATGAAGCGCGCGCTGCTCGACATTCTCGACGAGAAGGTGACCTTCGAGCTTCCCGAAAGCCTGGTCGATGCCGAGGCGAAGCAGATTGCCCACCAGCTCTGGCACGAGGAGCATCCCGAGGAGCAGGGCCACGACCACCCGGAGATCGAGCCCACCGAGGAGCACCGCCGCCTCGCCGAGCGCCGGGTGCGCCTCGGGCTGCTGCTGGCCGAGCTTGGCCAGAAGAACGAGATCGAGGTGAGCGACAGCGAGCTCACCCAGGCGGTGATGAACGAAGCGCGCAAATATCCCGGCCAGGAGAAGTCATTCTTCGAATTCGTGCAGCAGAATGCCGAGGTGCGCCAGCAGATCCAGGCGCCTCTGTTCGAGGAAAAGGTGGTGGATTACATCTTCGAACTGGCCGAGGTGACGCCGAAGGAAGTCACGAAGGAGGAACTGGAGCAGGCCCTGGAGGCGATGGAAGACGAATAGGCCGCGATTTCGCGCAGGAGCGTCAGGACCGCCCCGCCTCGGGGCGGTTTTTTCGTATTTGCCCCTGATTGCCCCTGTAAATCGCCGCCGATGCTTCCAATATCTGGGGTAACGCCGTCGGTCTGTCCGGCGGGCAGAAGAACAGGATTTGAGAGCGACGATGAACAGTGACCCATATGCAGCCCTGGGCCTGACGAGATCGGCCAGCGATGCCGAGATCAAGAAGGCCTATCGCAGGATTGTCAAGACAAGCCACCCGGATCTGCACCCGGACGACCCCGATGCCGAGGCGCGTTTCAAGGCGGCGGCAGCGGCCTATGACCTGCTCAAGGATCCCGAGCAGCGCGCGCGCTTCGACCGCGGCGAGATCGACGCTTCCGGCCAGGAGCGCCCGGAGCATCATTTCTACAAGCAATATGCCGGCGCGGGGGGCAATCCCTATCAGGGTCAGGCGGGCTTTGATCCCCGTGGCTTCGATTTCGAAAATGCCGAGGACCTGTCGAGCTTCTTCGACGAATATCTGCGCGGGCGCGCGGGCGGCGCGGGGCCGGGCTTCGGCGGCGGTTTCGCCGGGCGTGAATTCCATGCCCGCGGCGCCGATCGCCATTTTCGCCTCGAAGTGCCGTTCATGGATGCGGTGCTGGGTGCGACCAAGCGCATCACGCTGCCCGACGGCAACACGCTCGAGGTGAACATCCCGCGCGGCATCCGCGACGGCCAGACCCTGCGTCTGCGCGGCAAGGGCGAGCCGGGCTTCGGCAAGGGCGAGGCAGGGGATGCGCTGATCACCATCCATGTGGCCGAGCACCCGCTGTTTCGCCGCGAGGGCGACGATATCCGCATCACCCTGCCGATCGGCCTTGACGAGGCGGTGCTGGGCGGGCGGGTCGAAGTGCCCACCATCACCGGGCCGGTGAAGATGCGGATCCCGAAAGGGGTTTCGAGCGGCAAGGTGCTCAGGATGAAGGGCAAGGGCGTGATGGGCCGCGGCGGCAAGCGTGGCGACCAGCTGGTGGAGCTCAGGATCGTGCTGCCGCCCAGGATCGACCCGGATCTGGAGCAATGCATGGAGAAATGGCGCGCGGCTCACGGCGGTGATTTCGATCCGCGCAGGGGGATGAAGTCATGAGTCGGATCTATACCGAGAAAGAGGTGGTCGCGCTGGTGCCGGGGCTGACCGGGGCGCGGCTGGTGCGCTTCATCGAGGCCGAGATCGTGCTGCCGATCCGGCGGGCACCCGAGCCGGGCTTTCAGGGGATCGACCTGGCGCGGCTGCGTCTGGCCTGCGAGCTTTCCGATCAGTTCGGGCTCGATACGGAGGCGCTTGCGCTGGTGCTGTCGCTGGTGGACCAGCTTCACGCCCGGCGTGCCGAGCTTGCGGCCCTGCGCAAGGCCATCGCCGCCCAGCCCGCCGAGACCCGTGCCCGGATCGGCGCTGCCCTTCAGGCGCTGCGCGACGGCTGAGCCGGGCCGGCGAAAAGCCGCAATCTCACCCCACGCGGCTGGTGCGATCGCCCGGTAAGCCGCCGTATCGCTGGCGTAATCGGCGCGGTTCGCCCGAAACGGCCGAACGCCGCGCTCGCGAAGTTCAGACGGATAGGCGGGGGTGAATCGTCTCTTTGTCATAGGGC
>JALTZY010000054.1 GCA_027045905.1 Paracoccaceae bacterium | reverse complement strand
TTCTGCCGTTGTCCTCATCCCCCGATCCGCCCGGGCGGCGGCGCCATCGCCCGGAAAACACCCTCCGGCGCCGGGCCACGCGGCTCCCCCTGCCGGCCTGCTTCGCCGCCTTCGGGAGGCTGGGCGCGCGGCCTGCACCTTGACGCTACTTCCCCCCGGGGCGTATTTTTTGCCTGTGTTCGAGGCCATGCGGGTCTTGGCATAACTGGGTGGGTAACAACTGCGTTGTCCGAAGCAACGCATCTGACCTCGGGAAGCCGGGCCTGAAAAGGGGATGCTGCACCCCTGACGGCAACGGAACCAGTCGAAGCGGATCGGAATTACCGGAGCGGCAGGCATCGCTCCGAACGGTCGCCTTCGGCCGAGGGACAGGTGCCGGCATGTTGCACCGGGCAGCCCTGGGGTAAGACGTTATGACAATCCATTACAGGCCGGCCTATCCGGCCACGGAAATCGGGGAGCTGGCGCCGGTACAGCTGCGCTACCGGCCACGCAAGAGCCTCTACCTGAACGGAGCGAAGCGGCTGCTGGACCTCCTGCTGGTCGCCATCCTGGCCCTGCCCGCCATGCTGATCCTCGCCATCTTCATGCCGCTGATCGCCCTGGACGGTGCCTCGCCGCTCTACCGGCAGGAGCGCGTCGGGCGCGACGGCAGGCGCTTCACCATGTGGAAGCTGCGCTCCATGGTGGCCGATGCCGATCTGCGCCTGGTCACCTATCTGGACGCCAACCCGCAGGCGCGCGCCGAGTGGAAGCGCCACCAGAAGCTCAGGCACGACCCGCGCATCACCCGCATCGGGCGTTTCATCCGCAAGACCTCGATCGACGAGCTGCCGCAGCTGTGGAACGTGCTGCTGGGCGACATGTCGCTGGTCGGCCCGCGGCCGATGATGCCCAGCCAGCAGGATATCTACCCCGGCAGCGCCTATTACGAGATGCGCCCGGGCATTACCGGCGCCTGGCAGGTATCGGAGCGCCACGAGAGCAGCTTTGCCGAGCGCGCCCTGCACGATACCCGCTATTACAAGAACCTGTCGCTGGTAACCGACCTGCGCATCCTGCTGCGCACCGTGGGCGTGGTGTTGAAGGCCGCCGGGGTGTGAAGCGGGGCGGCCGGGGACTGACCGGCAGGTTCAGCGGCCCGATTGCCCGCCCGACCGCTTCTGCGCCAGCTTGCGGCGAAACAGCTCCCCCACCCGCGTCGCCCAGGCGTCCCAGTTGAGGCGCTGCTCGTATTCGCGTCGCGCCGACACCCTCAGCGCCGCATAGGCCGCCGGATCGGCAAGGTAGCGCCTTATCACCGCGGCAAAGGCTTCCGCCTCGCTGCCCGGCGGCAGGGCGTGGCCGTTGATGCCGTCGCGCACCGGCACGCCGCCGACCCTCAGCGCCAGCGACGGCAGCCCGTAGGCGGACGCCTCGCAGAAGGCAAAGCCCCAGCTTTCGAACGAGGCCATGAACAGGAAATGCGCATTGCGGAACGCAGCCTCGAAGGTGGCAAGCTCGGCCGGCACGGCCTTGTCGAGCGAAGGATGCACGGTGAGCCAGTCGGCGGGCGCGAGCGGCGGGGTGCTGCCGATCACGGTCAGCCGCGCGTCGATCCCTTCCGCGCGCAGCCTCTCCACCGTCTCGGCCACCAGCGGCCCGCCCTTGGCCCACCAGTCGCGCCCGACGAAGAGCAGGCGCAAGGGCGCGTCCGGGGCGATCTCCACCGGCGCGCCGGGGCCCGGATCTTCGACATTGGCGCCCCAGGGCACCACCACCGATTGTTCGTCGCTGAGCCCGTAAAGATCATCGGCGGTCCGCTTCTGCCATTCGCCGGGCCACAGCAGCAGGTCCTGGGCGCGAAAGATGCGCCGCTCGGCTGCCAGCACCAACGGGTCGAGCAGGCGCGCGGGGGCGAAAAAGGAGCCGAAGCTCCGGCCGATCTCGGAGCGCTTGTAGCCGGTCATGGTGGCATCCGAAGTGAAGGCCGTGACCATACCGCGAGGCGGGCGCAGCCCGGCCAGCGACTGGAACGAATAGGGCGTGAACAGCACGTCATGGCGCCCGCGCCGAAGCTCGGCCTCTACCCTGCGCGCGATCACCCGCCCCAGCGCCAGGTGCAGGCGCCAGCGGGCGCGGATATTGATCCGGTCGGGCATCGCGTGCATCAGCCGACGCAGGGGCTCGGCCGGTCCCCAGCGGTTTGACAGGATCGTGACCTTTCCCACATGCTTGCGCAGCGCGTCATACATGCGCGCATTGCCGCCCGAATACAGATTGCGGTCCTCGGGGGAGAAGTCGCACAGATAGGCGATTTGCAGCGGCGCGTCGGTCATGCCTTTCGGATTAGGCGCAAACCCCCCGCCTGAAAAGCGAAAGTTTATCCAAATCTCGCCGCATTTCGTTGCTAGAAGGGAATGAGCGCAGCGCAGCAATGGAGCAACGGAGCCCGGCACCGCCATGCCCAACATACTGGCATATCTCATGCTGGCTATCTGGCCGCTGGTGACGCTGGCACTGTTTGTGCGCCTGCCGGCGGCCACGGCGCTGGTGGCGAGCATCGTCGCGGGCTACCTGCTGCTGCCCCCGCCACCCGCGGCTTTCGACCCGCCGTTGCTGCCGCCTCTGGGAAAGGAGCGCATCCCGGTGCTGAGCGCCTTTGCGGTGCTGTGGCTCAGCGCACGGGGCACCTTCGAGCTTCTGCCGCGCGGGGGCGCGGCCCGGGCGCTCTTGGCGGTATTCGTGCTGTCGCCGGTGCTGACCTATGCGACCAATACCGAGCCGGTCTTCTTCGGCCGCATCGGCCTTCCGGGGATGCGCCCCTTCGAGGCGCTGGCGCTGGTGATCCAGCAGGCGATGCTGGCGCTCAATTTCCTGCTGGCCCGGGCGATCCTGACCGGGCCCGGCGCGCCGGGCCTGGCCGAGAGCGACGATGGCGGCAGGGGGCTGCGGCTGATCCTCGCGGCGCTGTTTGCGGGCGGGCTGACCTATTCGCTGCCGATGCTTGTAGAGGTGCGTCTGAGCCCGCAACTCAACAATCTGATCTACGGTTATTACCAGCACTACTTTTCGCAGGCGATCCGCGGCGACGGCTTTCGGCCGCTGGTGTTTCTCGATCACGGGCTGTGGGCGGCGTTCTTCGCCATGTCGGCCTTTGCCGCCGCACTGGCGCTGTGGCGGCTGGCGCGAGGCCGCTACCGGGGACTTTATCTGCTCGCGGCCGGCTATCTCGGCCTGGTGCTGGCGCTGTGCAAGACCCTGGGCGCGCTCCTTTACGGCATTCTTCTGCTGCCGCTCCTCACCCTGCTCTCGACGCTCTGGCAGATCCGGATTGCAGCGCTGGCGGGCCTGCTGGTGCTCGCCTATCCGGCGCTGAAAGGCCTCGATGCAGTGCCGCAGGCGCAGCTGGTGGCCCAGGCCGCCAAAGTCAGCCCGGAGCGGGCCAATTCGCTGCAATTCCGCTTCGATAACGAAGACATCCTCTATGAGCGCGCCATGCAAAAGCCCGCCTTCGGCTGGGGCATCTGGGGGCGCAACCAGATCCTCGACGCGCAGACCGGGAATTTCAGGACCGTCACCGACGGGCGCTGGATCATCACCCTCGGGGTCTATGGCTGGCTGGGCTATATTGCCGAATTCGGCCTGCTGGTGCTGCCGCTGCTGGCGCTCTGGCAGGTGGGGCGGCGGCCGGGGGCGCGCCTGCCGGGCGCGGCCGGGCCGCTGGCGCTGCTGCTGGCGGTCAATCTGGTCGATCTGATCCCCAATGCCACCCTGACCCCGATCACCTGGATGATCGCCGGCGCTCTGCTGGGCGCGGCGGAGCGGGCGCGGGCGCATTACCGGGCACCGGAAGCGCGCAGGCTGAGGACGGTGCTGTGAGGCGGGTGCTGCTCATTGCCGAAGCGGCCAACCCGGAATGGGTCAGCGTACCGCTGATCGGCTGGTCGCTGGCGCGCGCGCTGGCCGAGCTGGCGGATGTGCATGTGGTCACGCAGGTGCGCAACCGCGCGGCCTTCCTGCGCGCGGGGATGGTGGAGGGCGAGGATTTCACCGCCATCGACAGCGAGGCCGTGGCGCGCCCGCTCTGGGCCATCGGCAAGGTGCTGCGCATGGGCGAGGGCAAGGGCTGGACCACGCTGCAGGCGGTGTCGGCAGCGGCCTATCCGGCCTTCGAGCGGCGGCTCTGGCGGCGCTTTGGCGGCGAGATCGCGGCGGGCGAATGGGATATCGTGCACCGGATCACGCCGCTTTCGCCCACCATCCCGAGCCCGATCGCCGCGAAATGCGCCGCGGCCGGGGTGCCCTTCGTGCTGGGGCCGCTCAATGGCGGCGTGCCCTGGCCGAAGGCCTTTCGCGCCGAGATGCGCACCGAGCGCGAATATCTCGCTCCCCTGCGCGCCGCCTACAAGGCGCTGCCGGGAAGGCGCGCGACCCTCAGGGCGGCGGCGGCGATCCTCGCCGGCTCGCGCCATACCGCGGGCGAGATCCCGGCGGTCTTTCGCGACAAGGTACTGTGGCTGCCTGAAAACGCCATCGACCCAGCCCGCTTCAGCCGCGTGGCGGAGCACGCGCCGGGGCCGCTCAGGATCGCATTCGTCGGCCGGATGGTGCCCTACAAGGGGCCGGACATGCTGATCGAGGCGGCGCGCCCGCTGCTGGAGGCGGGACGGGCAACGCTCGACATGATCGGCGACGGCCCGATGCTCGAATCCCTGCGCGCGCGCCCCGCCCCCGGCCTCGCCTTCCACGGCTGGCTCGCCCATGCGCATGTGCAGGACGTGCTGGCGCGCGCCACGCTCATGGCGCTGCCCAGCGTGCGCGAATTCGGCGGCGGGGTAGTGCTCGAAGCCATGGCGCTTGGAGTGCCGCCGCTGGTGGTGGATTACGCCGGGCCGGGAGAACTGGTGGGCGAAGGGCTGGGCTTCAAGGTGCCGCTCGGCGACCGCGCCGGGATCGTGCGCGCGCTCCGGGCCGAGATTCGGCGCCTCGCCGATGCCCCCGCCCTGCTGGCCAAGACCGGCGCGCGGGCGCGCGCCCATGTGCGGGCGCATTTCACCTGGGCCGCCAAGGCGCGCCAGATCGCCCGGGTGCATGACTGGGTGTGCGATGGCGCCCCCCGCCCCTCGTTGCCCATCGGAGGCGCTTCCGGTTGAGCAGAGGCGATTTTTCTGCGAAAAATCGTGCCTCCGGCGGGAGTATTTGGCGAAAGGTGAAAGGGGCAGGGTTGGCAATCGGCTGCCCGAAGCACCACATTGGAGGGGTGTGGAAAAGGAGCTCTCATGTTCAGACCGCTTTTGCTGCTGCTGTTTCTGATCGGCCTTGCCGGCGCCGGTGCCGCCGAAAACCGGGTGCGACTCCATGCCTTCGGCAACTCGCTGGTCAACCATGCCGCCGGAGATGCGCAGACCAATATCCCAGTCTGGATCGCACGCATGGCGCGGGCCGATGGCAAGCTGTTTTCCATGAGCGGCCAGTTCGGTTTTCTCAAGGATTTTGCCACGCGCCTGCCACCCAGCTCCGACTGGAGCTTTCGCGGTGTGCGCGGCGCCTGGAACCCGGCCCGGCGCAGCTTTGGCGAGGCGGGTTTCACGCATGTGCTGATCGCCCCGGCCAATTTCATCCAGTACCGCGCCCCGAAAGAAGCCTATGAGGACGGCAGCGGCGATGATGCCAGCCCGCTTTCGGTCACCCTAACCCTGATCGACTGGTTGCAGGAGGCTTCGCCCGGCATCCGCATCGTGCTCTACCAGGGTTGGGCCGACATGGCGCCTTTCAGCCGGAAATTCCCGCCCCGGGCACGCGCCTTGCACAAGTATCATGCCTTCAATGCCGGAGAGTACAGCGACTGGTACGAGACCTGGCTGGCCGAGTTGCGCGCCGCCCGCCCCGATGCACGGATCACCCTTGCCCCGGTGGCCCGGGTGCTGGCGGGCCTGCTCTCCGAAGCTCCCCTGGCCGAGATCCCCGCCGAAGCGCTCTATTCCGACAATGCCCCCCATGGTACGCCCACGCTTTATCTGCTGGCCGCCATGGTGACCTATGCCGCCCTCTACGACAGTCCGCCCCCCGAGGTCCTGCCCCTGCCCGAGACGATCCATCCGCTGCTGCGTGAGCATTACCGCGCTACGGCCAGCCGCATCTGGCAGGAAGTGGCGGCTTCCGGCACGGCACTCCTGGCCCCGCCTCCCGGCCCTGCTT
>JALTZY010000053.1 GCA_027045905.1 Paracoccaceae bacterium | reverse complement strand
GCAATAGGGGGCGCCCTGCCAGGTCTGGTAATCGTTCCAGACCCCGCGCAGATCCACGTCCCATTGCAGCGCCTGGGTGAAATGATCTCCCCGGATCGCCAGTTCGCCGGCCACGTCACCGATCGGGGTGATGTCGCACCAGGTGCATCCCTCGCCCTTGGCATCGAGAAATACCCGGGAGATCTGGCGCTCGGCTTCCCTGTAATGGGCAAGCGCCTGCTCGCAGGCCATCAGATTGACCCGGGCGCAGTCGGCAAGCCTGTCGAGGATCGCATCGCCCTTGTCGATCAGCGCATAGGCGTTTTGTACGGAGGCCCGCCCGGCATTTTCGCACCAGGGGATCCCGCTCTGGGCGACCAGGGGCGAGCCCGGCAGAACGATCGGCAGGGCGGCGAGAAAAACGGTGGCGAAAAGGCTTCTTGCAAACATGACGGCTCCAGATCGTCCGGCATTTCCGGCCGGATTGCCTCCCATAGCAGTTTCCTTCCGCCCTGAAACCCCGCATTTGCAGGGCCCGGGTGGAAAAGCTGCGAGCGCATGGCATGCGGTTTTCCGAATCCTTCGCGCAAAACCGCCTTGTCGCCGTTTCAGCGCCCATTGCAGACGAAATGCGCATAGCCTTCGGGCGCGGGCAGCAGTCCCGCTTCCTCCTTCGTGCGGTCAAACAGCAGACAGACGCCGTTATTGGCGTCGAAGTCGAAGGAGCGGCACCAGTCGTTCTGATCGCAGCGGGCTTCGCATTCGTTCTGATAGGCTACGCCGGGGATGGTCAGGCCGGGGCTGGCATCGAGCCGGGATTCCGGGTAGCCGCCCGGGGAGCGGCACGGTGCCGGGCCCGAAGGCGGGTCGGGCAGGGCCGGGGGTGCCACGGCCGGATTGCCGAGGGCCTGGCAGGTGGGGGTGTTGCTCCAGGTCTGCCAGTCGTTCCAGAGGGCGCCGAGCGAGACATCCCGGTTCAGGCGCTGGCGAAAGTAGGTTTCGCGGTCGGCCAGCAGCCGGGCCAGCGCGCCGATCCGGCCGATGTCGCACCAGGTGCATCCCTCGCCCTTGGCGTCGAAGAAGACCTGCGCCGCATGCTGCGCGGCCTGGCGGTAGAGCGCTTCGGCATCCTCGCAGGCCATCAGATTGACCTGGGCGCAATCGGCGAGCGGCGCGGCGATGCTGTCGGCCTGGCCGATCAGCCGCTCGGCGGCGGCGAGGGAGTAGCCGTTGGCGCTTTCGCAGGCGGGGGCGAATTGCGCCTGTGCGCCGGCGGAGAGAAAGACGGACGAAAGAAGGCCGAGGAAGGCGGCCGCGATCCGGGAAATGGCAGGCATGTGCATCCTTTCAGTGCAATCGGTTCGAAAATCTTCGCGCATGGTATGTTTTCATGCGCAACGATGCCCCTGCCATTTGCCGGGGGCGGCGCTCCGGCAGGATCCTTTTCCGGGGTTGTCGGGGAGATTTTCCGGCGATCTCGCGGCGGGTTGCGACCTCGCGGCGGGGCTGTGGGTCGCCCTGCGTCGGGACCGGCGGCGGGGCGCCGGCTTCCCCGCTCCTTCCGCGCGCCTCGCGAAGAAACGGCCGGTGCGCCTTCAGCCGTCCGCCTGGCAGGAGGAAACCAGCGTCGTATAGCGGTTGACGATCCAGCCGGGGGCATCGTCGGGGATTTGCTCGTTGATCCGCTCCTGGGCGCGGGCGAAGATCCTGGCGGTGCGCGAGTCGTCGATCACCGGCACCGTCTGCGTCGCCACCAGCCGATCATAGACCACCAGCGCCACCAGCACCAGCAGCACCCCGCGCACGACCCCGAAGACAAAGCCGAGCGCCTGGTCCAGCCCCCCCAGCGCCGAGCGCTGGATGACCGAGGAAAACAGCGGCGCAAACAGGCTCACCACCACCAGCGCCACCGCGAATACGGCGACGAAGGAGGCGATCATCGCCAGCTCGCAATTGTCGAGAAATTCGCCCACGACCGGCGCTTCGCGCACCAGCGGCATCGCCTTGGGCGCAAACATGTAGGCCAGTATTGCAGCCGCGATCCAGCCGGCAATGGCCATGCCCTCGCGCACGAAGCCGCGGCTGTAGGCGAGAATCGCCGAGACCAGTATCACCAGCGCCACGCCGCCATCGACCAGGGTAAATCCATCCATATCCGTTTCGTCCTCACCGGCCCCTTTGCGGCGCCTTTTAGCCTGCTCCAAGAATTTCGCCAACAAAAGCCGCCAAATCTGGCAATTTTTGGACCTTCAGCCCTTCCGTGCTGCCGGATTTGCCGCCCTGTGGCAAGATTGCCGCGCCAAAGCCCAGCTTTGCGGCCTCCTTCAGCCGGTTCCGGGTCTGCGCGACCGGGCGCAGCGCTCCCGACAGGCTGATTTCGCCAAACAGCACCGTATCGGCGGGCAGGGCCACATCCTCGCGCGCGCTGATCAGGGCCGCGGCCACGGCGAGGTCGGCGGCCGGTTCGCCGATCTTCAGCCCCCCGGCGACGTTCAGATAGACATCGAGCCCGGCAAAGGGGATGGCGCAGCGCGCCTCCAGCACCGCGAGGATCATCGCCAGCCGCCCCGCATCCCAGCCTAGCACCGAGCGGCGCGCCTGGGCGTGCGGGCTGGGGGCGACCAGCGCCTGAAGCTCCACCAGCAGCGGCCGCGTGCCCTCAATCCCGGCGAAGACCGCACTGCCAGGCGCCGGCGCTTCGCGGTCCGAAAGAAACAGCGCCGAAGGATTGGCGACCTCGGCCAGCCCCGCCCCGGTCATCTCGAACACGCCGATCTCGTCGGCCGCGCCGAAGCGGTTCTTCACCGCCCGCAGGATGCGAAACTGGTGCCCCCGCTCCCCCTCGAAATAGAGCACCGTATCCACCATGTGCTCGATCACCCGCGGGCCGGCGATCTGTCCCTCCTTGGTCACATGGCCCACCAGCACCACGCTCACCCCGCGCCGCTTGGCAAACGTGGTCAGCTCATGGGCGGCGGCCCGTACCTGGCTCACCGAGCCCGGCGCGCTTTCCACGTTGTCCGCCCACATGGTCTGGATCGAATCGATGATGACAAGGCCGGGCTTTTCCGCTTCGAGCGTGGTCAGGATGTCGCGCAGATTGGTGGCCGTGGCCAGTCTTGCCGGGGCGCTCGCCACCCCCAGACGCGCCGCCCGCATGCGGATCTGCGCGCTGGCCTCCTCGCCCGACACATAAACGGTCCCGAGCCCCTGCCGGGCAAAGGCCGCGGCCGCCTGCAGCAGGAGCGTGGACTTGCCGATCCCCGGATCGCCCCCGACCAGAATGGCGCTGGCCGGCACCAGTCCGCCCCCCAGCACCCGGTCGAACTCGCCGATCCCGCACCGGTGGCGCCGGGGCAGTGCCTCCTCGGCGGCCAGATCGCCAAGCGCCAGCCTCGCCCCGCGCCGGCCGCCCAGCGATTTCGACGCGGGTCCGGCCGAGAGCGGCGCCTCCTCGGCGATCGAATTCCACGCCCCGCAGGCATCGCACCGCCCGGACCACTTGCGCGCCACCGCGCCGCATTCATTGCAGACGAAGGAGGAAGTTCTGGCCATGCCCTCTCATGGACCAAACCGGCAGAGGGGTCAAACCGCTTGCCGTCAATCCACGCCGTTCCCGCGGCCCCGCGTCCCTCCGGGAAGCGATCTGTCAGGCCGTGGGCGGCGGGATTGCGGGTGACGATGATGGGTCCCGAGCTAACGCGTCTCGCTTCTGCGGATCAGATCGGCTACCATCCGGCCGATGATGCGGCTGGCCTTGCGCGAGGGATGGATCATGTCAATTCCATGATAGGAGCGGTCTCCGTAGGGGACCAGATCGGCCAGCGACAGGAACTGAACCCCCGGATCGCGTGCGGCCATGGCGGCGATGCGCGCTTCCAGCGCATCGCCCTCGTCCCTGCAGCTCTCTATCGGCGAGCCGAGCCCGGGGCTGCGCAGATAGCCGAGATAGATCACCCGCGCCCCGGTGGCGCGGATGCGCCGGACCAGGTCCGGGATCCTGCCGCGACTGCCATCGAGGCTGATCATCCTGTCCAGGCGTCTTTCGCAGCGGTTGCAGCCGCAGCCCAGCCACAGGTCGTTGCCGCCGCCATTCATCACCACCCATTCCCAGGGGCCCCCGCGAAACTGGGCGGCGATGCGCAGGCCCATGGCGCCGGTCAGCGGCAGGTTGTAGATGATTTTCGCTCCGAGCACGGAATGATCGGCCACGGGTTCCTTCAGCGCCGCGGCGGCGGCATCGGAGACCGATTTCCCGGTGATCGAATGGATCGCGAGCAGGGAATCGCCCATGAACAGGATCCGGGGCTCCCCCCCCCCGTCCTGCGCTCTCTGCCCGGCCTGCACGCCGGCCGGCAGCAGCGGCCAGAATGCCAGCAGGGCGACAAGAAACATCCTGGCAGGAAATCGCGGCATCCGGTGGGTCCTCATGTGCAACATGGTCGTTCAGGGCATGTTAACCGTAAAAGGCGACGAAAATGTGACGGCGTGCCAGCGGGCGCGAGCGCGCGGCGGGCGGGGCGATTTTTCGCGGAAAATCGAAGCCGCCCCCGGGGCAGTCGACCCGCCCTGCACCCTGCGGCCCGGAAATGATCCTCCGCGGCAGCGTGCAGCCGAACCCCGTTCTTTCTGCCCCGTTCTTTTTGCACGGCGCCGATTGCCCCGGGCGCATCCTTCGCTTAGCGTGCGGCAGCATCTTTCAGGGAGTTACAGGGAGACATCCATGGCCTACGGTTTCGACACCTTGCAGATCCATGCCGGCGCCCGGCCCGACCCGGCCACCGGCGCGCGCCAGACGCCGATCTACCAGACCACCGCCTATGTGTTTCGCGATGCCGACCACGCGGCGGCGCTGTTCAACCTGCAGGAGGTGGGCTACATCTATTCGCGCCTGACCAACCCCACCGTCGCGGTGCTGCAGGAGCGAATCGCCACGCTGGAGGGCGGACAGGGCGCGGTGTGCTGCTCTTCGGGGCACGCGGCGCAGATCATGGCGCTGTTTCCGTTGATGGGGCCGGGGCTCAATCTGGTCGCCTCCAACCGGCTCTATGGCGGCACCGTCACCCAGTTCACCCATACGATCAGGCGCTTCGGCTGGGAGGCGCGGCTGGTGGATTTCGACGACGAAGCGGCGATCGAGGCGGCGATCGACGGCAACACCCGCGCGATCTTCTGCGAATCCATCGCCAATCCCGGGGGCTACATCACCGATCTCGACGCCATCGCCGCCATCGCCCGGCGCGCCGGCCTGCCGCTGATCGTGGACAATACCACCGCCACGCCCTACCTGTGCAACCCGATCAGGCACGGCGCCACGCTGGTGGTGCATTCGGCCACCAAATATCTCACCGGCAACGGCACCGTCACCGGCGGCGTAGTGGTGGACAGCGGCACCTTCGACTGGTCGGCCAGCGGCAAGTTTGCGTCGCTCAGCGAGCCGGAGCCGGCCTATCACGGGCTCAGGTTCCACGAGACCTTCGGCCCGCTGGCCTTTACCTTCCACGCCATCGCCGTGGGGCTGCGCGATCTCGGCATGACCATGAACCCGCAGGCGGCCCATTACACGCTGATGGGCACCGAGACGCTCTCGCTCAGGATGGAAAGGCATGTGACCAATACGGCAAAGGTAGCGGCCTGGCTCGAGGCCGATGAGAGAATCGAGGAAGTCACCTGGGCGGGGCTGGAAAGCTCGCCATATCATGACCGGGTGGCGCGGATCTGCCCGAAGGGGGCGGGGGCGCTGTTTACCGTGGCGCTGAAGGGGGGCTACGAGGCCTGCGTGAAATTCGTCGAGGCGCTGGAAATCTTCAGCCATGTGGCCAATCTGGGCGACACGCGCTCGCTGGTGATCCACCCGGCCTCGACCACCCACCGCCAGCTCACCCCCGAGCAGCAGGCGGCGGCGGGGGCCGCGCCCAACGTGGTGCGCATGTCGATCGGGCTCGAGGATGCGGACGACCTGATCGCCGATCTCGACCGGGCGCTGGCGGCGGCCGAAGGTTAGGCTCAGGAGCCATTAATCCCGTGTAAGGTGACATGAGGTATGACAGTAATGAGCACAGCTGAGCAGAGGCGAGCAGTTTTGAGTTGAGGGCTTGAAAAAACAAGGTACTGTAGCCGAAACGGCGGCGCTTGCCCGCGATCTCCTTCATCGCTTCGCGGCTCTCCGGATGGTCCGGCGGGCGTTCGCGTGCGGTGCGTCCTGGGATCGACACCGACCAGCCTGC
>JALTZY010000052.1 GCA_027045905.1 Paracoccaceae bacterium | reverse complement strand
CACCGGCTCCGGCCCGCATGGGCGCATCGTCAGGGCCGATGTGGAGGCCGCCAGCGCCGCCCCGGCCGCGGCGCCGGCATCGGCGGCCGCTCCCGCATCTGCACCCGCCGCCCCCGCCCCGGTGGAAGCCAGCGCCGTTGCCAGCCTTTATGCGGGGCGCGAATACGAAACGATCGAGCTGGACGGGATGCGCAGGACCATCGCCGCGCGCCTCACCGAGGCCAAGCAGACCATCCCGCATTTCTACCTGCGCCGCGAGATCCGGCTGGATGCCCTGCTCGCCCTGCGCGCCGAGATGAATGCCGGGCTGGCCGCGCACGGCGTCAAGCTCAGCGTCAACGATTTCCTGATCAAGGCCTGTGCGCTCGCGCTTCAGCAGGTGCCCGCGGCCAACGCGGTCTGGGCCGGCGATCGGACCCTGCGCCTGAAGCCTTCGGATGTGGCGGTGGCGGTTGCGGTCGAGGGCGGGCTCTTCACCCCGGTCCTGCAAGATGCTGAAAAGAAGACGCTTTCCGCCCTTTCCGCCGAGGTGAAAGATCTCGCCGCCCGGGCCCGCGCGCGCCGGCTCGCGCCGCATGAATACCAGGGCGGCGCCTTCGCCATCTCCAATCTGGGCATGTACGGGATCGACGATTTCGACGCGGTGATCAACCCGCCCCACGGCTCGATCCTGGCCGTCGGCGCCGGGGTCAAGAAGCCGGTGGTGAACGAGGCCGGCGAGATCGAGGTAGCAACGGTGATGCGCGTCACCCTTTCCTGCGACCATCGGGTGATCGACGGGGCGGTGGGGGCAGAGTTCCTCGCCGCGATCCGGGACAATCTCGAGAACCCGCTGGCGATGCTGGCCTGATCCGGGCAGGAGCGGGGGCGCTGCCCCCGCGCCCCCGGAGTATTTGGCGAAAGATGAAAGGCGCGGCTCAGCCCTTGCAGTCCAGCGTGTGATCCATTTTCGCAGAGGGGTGCTCGCATCCGGCCGCGCCCACCACCTTGGCGGGCACGCCGGCGACCGTGGTCGCTGGCGGCACGTCCTGGAGCACGACCGAGCCGGCGGCGATGCGCGAGCAGCAGCCGACCTTGATATTGCCCAGCACCTTGGCCCCGGCGCCGATCAGCACTTCGTCGCCGATCTTGGGGTGGCGGTCCTGGTCTTCCTTGCCGGTGCCACCCAGCGTGACCGAGTGGAGCATGGAGACGTTGTCGCCCACCACGGCCGTTTCGCCGATGACGATGGAATGGGCGTGGTCGATCATGATCCCCTTGCCGATGCGCGCGCCGGGGTGGATGTCGATGCCGTAGATCTCGCTCGAGCGCATCTGCAGGAAATAGGCGAGGTCGCGCCGGCCCTGCTGCCAGAGCCAATGGGCCACGCGATAGGCCTGCATGGCCTGGAAACCCTTGAAGTAAAGGATCGGCTGCAGCAGGCGGTGGCAGGCCGGGTCGCGCTCGAGCACGGCGACGAGATCGGCGCGCGCCGCTTCGCCAAGGGAGGGGTCGTCGGCAAAGGCGCTGTCGGCGATGTCGCGCAGGATCACCTGGCTCATCTCGTTGGAGGAAAGCTTGGCGGCGATGCGGTAGGTGAGCGCGCATTCCAGCGTCTTGTGGTGCAGGATGCAGGCATGGACGAAGCCGCCCAGCATCGGCTCGGCGGCCACGGCGGCCTCTGCCTCGGCGGTGATCTGGTGCCAGAGCGGATCAAGCTCGCGGATTTTCGCGCGTGTATCGGCCATGCTGCCCTCCTGTCTGGCGTCAGACTATAACAGATGGGCGGCGCAGGCCAGCGGCAAGCGGCGATGGGCGATATCACGGGCGGGGATGGCCGCTCTGGCTGGGGCGGCGGTGGCGGCGCACCAGCGCCTCGAAGATCAGCGCCATGCAGGCGGCGTAATCGGGGTCGTCCAGCGCCGGCTCGCTGGCGCGCGCATGGGTGAGGGCGGCGCCCATCAGCGAGCCGTTTCCCCAGAGCGGATGCGGGCGGCCGGTTTCCAGCCGGTAGGCATCGGCGGTTTCCGCCTCGGCCAGGAGGCGGGCGAGCAGGCGGGGGCGCGAATCCGGCGCCGCCGCCAGCAGCACGCAGGCGGCGGCCGAGACGTCGCCGTGGCCCACGGGCCGCATGTCAGGCCGTTACCGTGAGACTGCGGAACAGCCCCGCCCCGAAACTCGCCGAGACCTGCGCCACGGCGATGTCGAAGGGCGGACTGAGCCCGTCGGCGGCCTGCATGGCGGCGGTATATGTAAAGACCGGGCTTGCCACGGTGGCTTCGCGCCTGATCGTCGTCCCGTCCATCACGCGCACAAGGTAGCTTTCGACCTCCTCGCCCAGCGGGACTTCGGCCGATTGCCAGGAGTCCCCGTCGATGCGGGTGCGGCGGATCCAGCTGACTTGCAGGTCCCCTGCCCCATCGCGCTGAGCGTGCAGGTGCACCGGCGCATAGGGGCGCAGGCCGATCCCGTCGAAAGCGTGCTGTTCGTGCAGATAGACCGGGTCGTCATAGGGCCGCGCCGCCGGGCCGATCCGGTAGTGGCGGCTGAGCCCGCGCGAGGAAAGCGCAAGCTCGATCTGGCGCGGGGCGCCGTCGAGCAGCACGAAGGTCGAGCCCACCGGCCAGGTCGCCGGCATCAGCGCGTCCGAGCCCGCCTGCCCGCGCAGGCGCAGGCTGAGGTCATAGACCCCTTCTTCCACCAGCGTGGCATTGGCGAACTGGAACACCTCCCAGTTGTCCACCGAGCCGTCGCCGATCACCGCCGCATTGGCGCCGTTGAGCATCTCAAGCGTGCTGACTGACGAAAGCGTGCCCGCCGACAGGCGCACGCGCAAGGGCGCGCCGTTATCGTAGAGGCCGGGCCGGGCGGCGTAGAGCGGGCTTTCGGTGACGCCGATCGTGGCACGGGAGATGAGCAGGGTGTTGAGTTCGTAGCCCGAATCGGAGGCCGAGGCATAGGCGGCGACGCTGCCGGGCCAGGGATCGGCCACCACGGCGAGATGCGGCGCGTGGGGCACCTCGCTGCCAGTGAGCAACGGCAGGTCCATGAATACCGGATATACCGGCACCGCCGGCACGAAGGGGCGCGGGCGCACGGCCAGTTCCACCGCGTCCGAGGGCTCGTAAAGGCCCGGCTCCACCCTGACCGCCTCGCAATCGAGCCGGCCGGCCTGCTCCACCCGGTCGAGCCGGTAGAGCGCGCGGCCCTCGGGGGAGTCGATCTCCACCACCTCGCCGGCCATGGCGGCAAGGTCGCTCATGGGCAGCGAGAAGCGCGCCGTGTCGCGCGCCACCCGCGATTCGGCGAGCCAGCGCTCGACCACCGCGCGCCCCTCGCCCTGGGTCAGCACCAGCGGGAATTCGGACTGGCTCACCGCCCGGCTTTCCTCGCCCGGCAGGATCGCCTCGGCGGCGCGGGTCTCGTAATCGCCCTCGGCCTCGACGAAAGAGAGCCGCACGCGGCCGGCAAGCTCGGCCTGGGGCGCGCGGATCATCTCGAGCGTGGCCCCGCCCTGCTCGGGCACGGCCAGGCGCTCGGGGTCGATCTGGCGCGCCACCTTGCCGGTGCGGGTCGCAAATACCACCTGCCCCTCGCGCTCGCTCGCCTCGAGCCCATAGGCGAGCATCAGCGGCTGAAGGGCCGCGCGCGCGCCGCTCACTTCGCCCACCGAATAGCCGCGCACCAGCCCGTAGGCCCGGCGGGCATCTACCTCGCCGACGCCGGAGCGCACGGTGATTTCCTCGATCACCGATTGCAGCGAGCGGGCAGAGGCGCGACCATTGATCCAGTGGCCGCATGCGTAGTTTTCGCCGTCGCTCCACAGATCCACATTGCCCGGGAAGAAGGGCCAGGGCCGCGCGTCCCAGGCCCAGACATGGGCGCGCGACATGTCCACCATCTGATAGCCGCTGTCGGCATCGGTGGGGTTGTTGGCCGGATCGGCCCAGAATTCATACATGGCGCGCAGATACTGCATCTGCATGAAGTCGTCGCGCCGACCGTTGGAATATTTGGGCAGGGAGCTTTCGGAGCTTTTCGGATCGAGAAACTTGTTGGGCTGGTTGGTGCCCTTGTCCACCGCCGCGCAGCCAAGCTCGGTAAACCAGATCGGCTTCGAGCCCGGCTGCCAGGCCGTGGGTGTTTCGCTGCGCACACCGCCGACGCGCTCGTGATGGGTGCGCGTCCACCAGTTCCTGAGGTCCTTGTAGCGCCACACCCAGGGTTCGCCATAGGCGTCGTCGGTGATCGGGGTGCGAAGCTGCACCGCCTCGGCCTCGGGCGCGTGGTAATACCAGTCATAGCCCTCGCCGCCCATGATGTTGGACTTGAGATAATCCAGATTGTAGATCGAGTCCCACTTCTGCGCATCGAGGTGATCTTCGCCTTCGCGCCAGTCGGAAAGCGGCATGTAATTGTCTATGCCGATGAAGTCGATGTTGGAATCGGCCCAGAGCGGGTCGAGGTGATAGAGGATATCGCCGCTCGCCTCGGGGGGCTGGAAGCCGAAATATTCGCTCCAGTCCGCCGCGTATCCGATCTTGACCGAGGGTCCGAGGATACTGCGCACGTCGGCGGCAAGCTGGATCAGCGCGTCCACCGCCGGGAAATTGCCGCTGGCGCCGCGGATCCAGGTGAGCCCGCGCAGCTCGGAGCCGATCAGGAAGGCATCCACCCCCCCCGCCGACTGGCACAGATGCGCATAATGCAGGATCATCCGCCGGTAGGAGAACTCGGCCGGGCCGGTATAATCCACCCCGTCGGCGGTGACGGTGAAATCGGCGGGGCCGGCCTGCCCGAAAAAGGCCGCGACCTCGGCTTCCGCCGTGGCCGACTGGTCCGGACTGCCCGGCTGGCCCGGGGCAAGGCTCAGCGTGATGCGCCCGCGCCAGGGCAGCGCCGGCTGGCCGGGATTGCCGGCATCGTAAGGGTTCGGAAGCGTGTTGCCCTCAATCTGCTCCATCAGGATGAAGGGGTAGAAGGTCACCGCCTTGCCGGCATCCTTCAGCGCCGCGATCGCCTCTTTCACCGACTGATCGGTGGGCGTGCCGCCATAGACGGGCCGGCCCGCCACCTGCGGCACCTCGGCGGCCGCCGTGCGAGCGATCCCCGAGACCGTCCAGGACATCGCCTCGGCGTCATTGGCGCTCTGCTCGACCTTGGGCATGATCCGGGCCGAGCCGCAGCGCAGATCGTCGCCAAACCACGACACCACCAGCGAGACCGCGCCGCAATTGGGCAGCTCGCCGTCGAGCATTTCGAGCGAGGTGGCAAAGTCGGTCTTGCCCGAGGGCGAATTCATGTTGGAGGCGCTGACCACGCCGGGCGCGCTGTTCACATAGACCGGGGTCGTCGCCAGCGCATATTCGCCCGAGCCCGGGATCAGCGCCACGGCGCGGGTGCCGCGGGCGATCTCGGCCGGGGCGTCGGGCTGCTCGGGGCGGATCACCTCGAAATTGAACAGCGGGATGCGGTTGCCGAAACGGGTGACGTCGAGATCCTCGATCACCACATAGGCGATGCCGCGATAGGCGGGCGCCTTGCCGGTGCCGTTCACCGCCTCGATCTTGGGGTCGGGCAGCTGGCTCTCGGAGCCGGTATAGACGCGCATGTTGAGGTCATCAGGCGCGATCTCCACCCCGTCGGCCCAGACGCGCCCGACCCGGGTGATCTCGCCCTCGCACAGCGCAATGGCGAGCGAGACCTTGTAGGAAAATTCGGTGGTTTTCGGCCCCGAGGAAAGCCCCTTGCCGCCGCCGCTCTCGCTGCGCACTTCCTCAAAGCGCGTGGCCCAGATCACCTGCCCCGCAAGGCGCATCCGCCCATAGACCTGCGCCACCGGCGCGCCCTCGCTCGCGCCCACGAGGCGAAAGCGGTCCACCCGGCCATGCTCCACCGGCTCCGCGCCCGCGCCCAGCAGGCGCTCGTCGATCGCGCGCCCGAGCGTCGCCCCCACCGCGCGGCCGATCAGCACCGAGGAGAGCCCCAGCACGCCGCCGCCGATCGAGCCGCCAATGGCGGCGCCTGCCGCTGCCAATACGATTGTCGCCATCACAATTCCCTTTCCGGAAAGGCAAAACACGCCACGATCCTGCGCGCCCAGGGGGCGGAAAGCGCGCTTTCCAGCACCCCGTGCCCGCTATAGGCGTGGATGAAGGTTTCGGCCGGGGCCGGGCGGGCGAGAATGCCCAGATGCTTGGCCACCGCCCCCGCGCGCATGCGAAACAGCACCAC
>JALTZY010000051.1 GCA_027045905.1 Paracoccaceae bacterium | reverse complement strand
AACGCCCACTCCTCGTCCGACATGAGATTGCGTGCCAAGATGACCTCCCTCGTAGAGGGCATCTTGAATCACGCTTTCGCAACGAAGGGAATCCTGTTTGTCAACAGGACCTAGGCGGCGGGAAGCGGTAGCGGGCGACGGGCGGGGCAGGCGAGCGGGTGAAGCGGGCGGCGCAAAAACGCGCACATTGCCGTGAAATCGCCCGCCGGGTCTTCAATCCGGGGAGGAAGGCGTTCATAAAGTGTCAGGAATTCCGGGGCAGAACTTGAAATGCGCCGGATTCGGGTCATATGGATGTTAATGCCTGTAACATCGGACCGGAAAGACATGGGAGAAATGCCTTGAGCAATTACAAGAATCTGCCCGTTCCCACCCCGGAAGGCGGGCTGAACCGGTATTTGCAGGAGATCCGCAAGTTTCCCATGCTGGAGCCGGAAGAGGAATACATGCTGGCCAAGCGCTGGGTGGATCACCAGGATACCGAGGCCGCGCACAAGCTGGTCACCAGCCATCTGCGGCTCGCGGCCAAGATCGCCATGGGTTATCGCGGCTATGGCCTGCCCCAGGCCGAGGTGATCAGCGAGGCCAATGTGGGGCTGATGCAGGCGGTCAAGCGGTTCGACCCGGAAAAGGGATTCCGGCTTGCCACCTATGCCATGTGGTGGATCCGCGCCGCGATCCAGGAATACATCCTGCGCTCGTGGTCGCTGGTGAAGCTCGGCACCACCAGTGCCCAGAAGAAGCTTTTTTTCAACCTGCGCAAGGCCAAGGCACGCATCGGCGCGCTGGAAGAGGGCGACCTGCGTCCGGAAAACGTGAAGCAGATCGCCAGCGACCTCAATGTGAGCGAGGAAGAGGTGATCTCGATGAACCGGCGCATGTCCGGGGCCGACGCTTCGCTCAATGCCACGGTTTCGGCCGATGGCGAAAGCGCCATGCAGTGGCAGGACTGGCTGGAGGACGAGAATGCCGACCAGGCCGGGGATTACGCCGAGAGGGATGAGCTGGAGGTGCGCCGCGCCCTGCTGGTGCAGGCGATGGATGCGCTCAACGAGCGCGAGCAGGACATCCTGACCAAGCGCCGTCTGAGCGAGCCCGCCGAGACGCTCGAGGAACTGGCCGCCACCTATGGGGTGAGCCGCGAGCGCATCCGTCAGATCGAGGTGCGCGCCTTTGAAAAGCTGCAGGCGAGGATGCGCGAACTGGCGGCCGAGAAAGGCCTGCTCGAAGACTCCTGATCCCCGGCGCGCTCCCGTGGCGGAGCATAGCGCGGTGAAAGTCTCGCGGTTTCGCGGCCTTGATGCGCCGGGATTCTGCCCGGCGGGAGGGCGCGCGTGGGGGGCGATTTTTCGCAGAAAATCGGGCCTCCGGCGGGAGTATTTCGGGAAAGATGAAAGGGGATGCGCGGGGCTCAGTCCCTGAAGTGGCGGCTGGTCTTGATCTGCTCCCAGGCCCAGACCACTTCCTGGAGCTGTTCTTCGTGGCTGCGGTCGCCGCCGTTCATGTCCGGGTGCAGGATCTTGATCAGGGCCTTGTAGGCCTTGCGCACCTCTGTCCTTGTCCAGTGGTCCTTTGCATCGAGGATTTCGAGGGCGCGCCGCTCGGTGGGGGGCAGCTTGCGGGTGCCGGTGACGGATTTGCCGGGGTTGCGGGTGGCCTTTTCGCCCAGGACCTGGTGGGGGTCGTCGACTCCGAGGCGGGCCCAGGCGCGGGCTTCGTCGCGCGAGCCGAAGGGGCGGGTTTCGCGCTCCCAGACCCGGTCGCGGTCCTGCTGCTCGGCGATTTCCCTTTCGCTGGCGGCTTCGAAGTAGTTCCACTTGAGGTTGTATTCGCGCACATGGGTCTTGCAGAACCACTTGAACTCGTCGAGGTGATCGGGCGAGCGGGGGGCACGGTACTGGCCGCACTCTTCGCAGCCCTCGTGCTCGCACTGGCGCTGGGAAGTTTCGAAAGCGCCGGACATGCCGCGTCTGCCGCGGGGTTTCTTCTTCTTGGCGGCGGATACGGAAATGTCAAACCCGAAGGGATCCTCTTTCTTCATCTGCGCCTCTATCTGCGCCCTTGCGCCTCTTTTCGACTCGGACGGTGGAGTTTAGATGTTTTTCGCGCCGATAAAAGGGGAAGGGCGAAAAAATGAGCAAGGCAGAGGAAATTCGCGCAAGGCTTGAGGCGGCTTTTGCGCCGCGGTTTCTGGAGGTGGTCAACGAGAGCGAGAAGCATCGCGGCCATGCGGGCTACAGCGACGGGGAGAGTCATTTTCGCGTCGTCATCAGCGCGCCGGTCTTTGCGGGCATGTCGCGCATCGAGCGCCACAGGGCGGTAAACAGGGCTCTGGGCGCGGAACTGCTGGGGCGTATTCACGCCCTGGCGCTGGAGATTTCGGGCTGATCTTCGCTCGGCGCCTCTGTCGGAGCGCCGGGGGCAAGGGGCGATTCGGGTGGCAATTCCGCCGCCGGGGCGGAAGCGGGGAGCGGTGGGGAAGCGGTCTCTGCCATGGGGGCGGTTTCGGAATCGTCGTCCGACGCTCTGACAAGGCGCCGAAAAACCAGCATGGTACGGAAAGTAGTCGTGTGTCCGGTCAGCCCGGAGCGGCTGTCCATGGGCAGGGTGTCGCTGCGCTGGTATTCCCAACCCTCGGCGCCCAGTTCGTTGAGGATCTCGGCGACGGAGGCGGCGAACCTGTCTTCTCCCCGTTTCAGCCCCCTGATCCGGTGGGGTTTCCTCGGTGCGGGAACCACCCTGTATTCGTATTTGGTCACGTCACGCTCCCGGTCTTCACCTGCTGCCATCCGCATGGGGTTGGCCATGGGCCTGCCCAAGGAGGTAGCTTATCCGATTCGCTGCCGCAGAGTCCAAGCGGGCGAGCGGCCTGTGGCAATATTGCCGAGGGGGCGTGCAGGGGCCTGCAGCCGGTGCTCTGCCGGCTCCGGGCGCAAGATCCTTTTGCAGCGGGCGCGGCGAGGAAGCGGGTGGCGGCTCTTTTCCGGACCCGGCGGATATGCGAAAGATGGGACGACCGGAAGCGGAGCGGGGCAAAGGAAAGCGGGCAGATGCGTGGGATGAGAGCTTTAGGGGTGGCTTTGCTGGGCGCGGCGCTGGTCGTGTCCGGATGCGGGCGGCGGGCCGAGCAGGTGAGCGTCATCAGCAGCAGTGCGCAGGAATGCCTGGCGCGGGCGATGTATTTCGAGAGCAACCGTTCGAGCCGCGACGGCATGGTGGCGGTGGGCAGCGTGGTGATGAACCGGGTCGCATCGGCGGAGTTTCCGAGCGAGGTCTGCGCCGTGGTCGGCCAGAAGGGCCAGTTCGCGCCGGGAGTTCTGAGCACGGAGATGCGCGAGCCGGGTCCGCGCGCCATGGCCATGGCGCTGGCGGCTTCGGTGCTGGCAGGCGAGCGGCATCCGCAGGTTGCCAGGGCGCGGTTCTTCCACCAGAAGGACCACCGATTCCCTTACCGCAACATGCATTATGTGCTTACTACCGGCGGCAATGCGTTCTACGAAAAGCGCCCGCCCGCCGAGGTCACCCAGCGCGTGCCGCTGCCCCAGACCGAGGGGGTGACGGGGAGCCGAGCCACGGCGCCCGCACGCCCGGTGCGAAGGCCCGGCCTGCTGGCGCGCCTGTTCGGGAGGTGAGGGGAGGCGGCAATTTGCCCTCTCTTGCACACCGCTTGCGGGGCAAATGCCAGCCGGACAGCTGCTCCGGCCGCCTCGCACTCGCAGCTGTCCGGAGCGCGAGCCTGCCTGAGCGCGAGCGTGGGATCCGTGGCTTGGAGCCCGGGCTCAGAGGATCCAGCCGCCGCCATATACGCGACTGGTCCGGCGATCATAGAAGACGCAGGCCTGGCCGGGGCTCACGCCTTGTTCCGGAATCTGCAATTCTACCGCGGCGCCGTCCGTGCATGCCCGCAGCAGTGCCGGAACGGGCGGGCGGGTGGAGCGTACCTTGACGGCGATTTCCCACGCATCGCGGCGCTCAAGCGCTTCGTCGCCCAGCCAGTTGACCTCGCCGAGGCGGATATGCGTGGTGGCCAGCGCCGCTTTCGGGCCGACGATCACCCGGCGTGCTGCCACGTCGAGGCGCACCACATAGAGCGGCTCCGAGAGACCGCCCAGCCCCAGCCCGCGCCGCTGGCCGATCGTATAATGCAGGACGCCCCGGTGCCTGCCCAGCACGCGGCCCGCGAGATCCACGATCTCTCCCGGTTCGGCCGCGCCGGGGCGCAGCTTTTCGATCACGCCCGCATAATCGCCGTCGGGCACGAAGCAGATATCCTGCGAATCGGGCTTGTCGGCCACCTCCAGCCCGTGCTTTCGCGCCAGCGCCCTTGTCTGAGCCTTGCTCGTGAGATGCCCGAGCGGAAAGCGCAGATAGTCAAGCTGCTCCCGGGTGGTCGAAAACAGAAAATAGCTCTGATCGCGGGTCGGATCGGCGGCCCGGTGCAGCTCGGCGCCGTGGGGGCCGGCGAATCGCTGCACATAATGGCCGGTGGCCATGCAATCGGCCCCCAGATCACGCGCTGTGGCCAGCAGATCCTGAAACTTGACCCGCTCGTTGCAGCGGATGCAGGGCACGGGAGTCGCTCCCGACAGGTAGCTGTCGGCAAATTCCTCGATCACCGAATCACGAAAGATATTTTCATAATCAAGTACATAGTGAGGTATCCCGAGCCTTTCGGCGACCCGGCGCGCATCGTGAATATCCGCCCCCGCGCAGCAGGCGCCCTTGCGGGCCAGCGCCTCGCCATGGTCATAGAGCTGCAGCGTGACCCCGATCACCTCATAGCCCTCGGCGGCAAGCTCGGCCGCCACCACCGACGAATCGACCCCCCCCGACATGGCGACGACCACGCGGGTCTCGGCCGGACCTTTTGCAAGGCCGAGCGAATTGAGCGGAGTTTCGGCGCGGTCGGCGGGCATGGGCTGTCCTTTCGGGGGATCAGGCGGAATATAGGAAAATTCGATGCAACAACAACCCCGTGCTTCACCTCGCGTTAAGCGGAATTTGCCACAATGACGCCAAAGCGAGCGAGGATTGCCATGTATCTGAAAAAAGTCGATGGGCCGCGCGCCGTAACCCTGCCTGACGGAAGCATCATGACCCGGGCCGATCTGCCCCCAGCCGATACCCGCCGTTGGGTGGCCTCGCGCAAGGCTGCGGTGGTCAAAGGAGTGGCCTTCGGCCTGATTCCCCTGAAGGAGGCGCTGGAGAAATATGCGCTTTCCGAAGAGGAATTTCTCGAATGGAAACAGGCTATAGAGAAGCATGGAGAAGGCGCTCTCAAGACTACGCAAATACAAAAATATAGACAACCATAAGGTGTATTCGCTAAAAGTTCCATCATGGTAACGGGTAGTTAACCATTTCAGGTCAAAGTAATGCTTGATGGAACCGGGAGATAGCGGAGATTTGCCCCATGCGGATATTGCTGGTAGAAGACGACCCCACCACGTCGCGCTCGATCGAACTGATGCTCAACCACGCCAATCTCAACGTCTACGCGACGGATCTGGGCGAAGAGGGTATCGACCTGGCCAAGCTCTATGATTACGACCTGATCCTGCTGGACCTGAATCTGCCGGATATGAACGGGCTGGAAGTTCTGCGCCAGCTGCGCATGGCGCGAATCGATACCCCGATCCTGATCCTCACCGGCTCGGACGACACCGAAGACAAGATCAGCGGATTCGGCTTTGGCGCCGACGATTACATGACCAAGCCGTTTCACCGTGAGGAACTGGTGGCGCGTATCCACGCAATTATCCGCCGCTCCAAGGGGCATTCGCAATCGGTGATCAAGACCGGGGCGATCGAGGTGAATCTGGACGCAAAGACGGTAGAAGTGGACGGGCGCGCGGTGCATCTGACCGGCAAGGAATATCAGATCCTCGAACTCCTTTCCCTGCGCAAGGGCACGACGCTGACCAAGGAAATGTTTCTCAATCATCTCTATGGCGGCATGGATGAGCCGGAGCTCAAGATCATCGACGTCTTCATCTGCAAGCTGCGCAAGAAACTCTCCAAGGCCACCGGCGGCGAAAACTATATCGAAACGGTCTGGGGGCGCGGCTATGTACTGCGCGACCCGGAACCGATGGAGCTGGATGCGCAAATGGCGGTGGGTGCCTGAATCCCTTTCCCTCGGTCCCTGACACCTGCCCGGGCGGCGGTACCGGGGTTTCCTGAACTGGCCGCGGAAAATCGGACACTGAAATTACATGTATTCTTGACCTTCTTGCCTGACGAGCGACATGACGGTTTCGATGGGTCTGCGGCCCATGTTTCTGTATCCCGGATGCGGGCGTTCGGTGTTGTAGTGGACGTGCCATGCGCCGAGATCGGC
>JALTZY010000050.1 GCA_027045905.1 Paracoccaceae bacterium | reverse complement strand
CCCTTCTGCGGCCCGCCCCCCGGCCTCGCCCGCGCTCATGGTGCCCAATGCACTTCGAGCCCGTCCAGAAACGCGGCGATCGGCGCTTCTTCGGGAAGCTTTCCGCGGGCCTCTTCCAGCGCCGCGCGCTTGGCTTCGCCGGTGATGAGCAGGTGGCGCGCAAGCGCCCCCTTGAGCACCGGCGCGCTCAGGGTCACGCGCACCTCCTCCAGCCCGGGCGCCCGCATGACCACCAGCGCCGGGGCATTGGACGAAAGCGCGGTCGAAAGCTTGTCGCCGCCGGGAAACAGGCTCGCCGTGTGCATGTCCTCGCCCATGCCCAGCAGCGCCACGTTCAGCGGCAGGACCGCCCGCACCCCCCCTTCCAGCGCCGCCAGACTCTCCTCCGGCGTGCCCGTATCCGCATGGAGCGGCACCAGACCGGCCGCCGCCGCGCGCCCCTTGAGCAGGCGCTCGCGCAGCAGGCGGGTATTGGAGCGCGGATCCTCCTCGCCCACCCAGCGCTCGTCGGTGAGCACCACATCGACCCGCTCCCAGTCCAGCGGCTGGTCGGACAGGAGGTCGAAGACCGGCCCCGGCGTACTGCCGCCCGGCACGGCGAGGCTGGCCCGGCGGGGGCGCGAAAGCGCCACGGTCAGGTCGCGCACAAGCGCATCCGTTACTCCCATATGCAGCAGTTCGCGGTCCGGGTAACTGCGCAGTTTCATGCCTTGAGCTCCCTCCATCGGCGCGCGTCCCTGTGGAGCAGGATAGCCGCATCCTCGGGCCCCGTCGAGCCCGGCTCGTAAGGGAGCGGCCGGTCGCCGCGCGCCTCCCAGCCGGCGATCACCGGATCGGTCCAGGCCCAGGCCGCCTCCACCTCGTCGCCGCGCATGAACAGGGTCTGGTCGCCCCGGATCACGTCCATGATCAGCCGCTCATAGGCATCGGGCACATCCGCCGCCGCCTGCCCCAGCGCCTCGGCGAAGGTCATGTCCAGCGGCACGTCGATCAGGCGCATGCCGCCGGGGCCGGGCTCCTTGATCGTCACCTTGAGATCCATGCCCTCGTCGGGCTGCAGGCGGATCGAAAGCTCGTTGGCCCCCTGCCCCGGCGGGCTGTCGAAGATCGAATGCGGCGGCTCCTTGAACTGGATCACGATCTCGCTCATCCGCGCCCTGAGCCGCTTGCCGGTGCGCAGGTAGAAGGGCGTGCCGTTCCAGCGCCAGTTGGAGATCTCGAGCCTGAGCGCGATGAAGCTCTCGGTGGTGCTCTCCGGGTTGTCCACATCCTCGCGGTAGGAGGGCACGCCCTCCGCCCCCTCATACTGGCCGCGCACGATGTCTTCGGGCGCCGCCGGATCGAGAGCGCGGATCACCTTGAGCTTCTCGTCGCGCACCGCGTCCGGGTCGAATTTCGACGGCGGCTCCATGGCGGTGAGGCAGAGAAGCTGCATCAGGTGATTCTGCACCATGTCGCGCATGGCGCCTGCGCGGTCATAATAGGCCCCGCGCCCGCCCACGCCCACGCTCTCGGACACGGTGATCTGCACATGGTCCACATATTGGGCATTCCACAGGGGCTCGAACAACATGTTGCCAAAGCGCAGGGCCATCAGATTCTGCACCGTCTCCTTGCCCAGATAATGGTCGATCCGGTAGATGAAGCGCTCCTCGAAATGCGCGGCCAGCGTCGCGTTGAGCGCGCGCGCGCTTTCGAGATCGTGGCCGAAGGGCTTCTCCACCACGATTCGCGCCTCGGGCCCGGCAATGTCGTGCTGCTTGAGCCGCCGGGCGAGATCGCCGAACAGGCTCGGGCCGACCGAGAAGTAAAAGGCCTGCACCACATCTTCGCGCATCAGCCCCTTGAGCTCCTTCCAGCCCCTGGCGCCGCGCGCATCGAGCCGGCAGTAGCGGACCCGCTCCAGAAACGCCGCCAGCCTGCACGCCGGACGGCGGGGGGCGGGCAGATGCTCGCGAAGCGCCTCGCGCACCAGGTCGCGAAAGCCATCCTCGTCCAGCCCGCTGCGCGCCGCACCGATGATGCGCGCCTCGCCCGGCATCTGCCCGTCGCAGAAGCGGCGAAACAGGCCGGGCAGGATCTTGCGTCGGGCCAGATCGCCGGTGGCGCCGAAAATGACCAGATCGAAGGGGGCCACCGGAATGACACGCGAAGCCATGTGCTCTCCTTGCCGGGCCTGCGGCGCCACGGCGTCTTGCTGATTGCTAGCGCTAACGATCCCTGTAACGGGACCGCCCGCCCCTGTCTATCACGCATTCGCCCGGCCATGATAGCCTTCAACATTCCGTCAGCAGGCAGGTTCGGGGTTTTTTTCGCCCGCCCCGCAGGTTAGCACAGGCGAACAGGACGAGAGGAGCAAATGGACCAGCGCATCGCCCCCGCCAACCGGGGCAAGTTCATCGACCCGGACCTCACCGCCGACGGCAGCCCGCGCGCCAGGGTGGCGCTCAGCCACCCGCGCACACTGTGGTTCAACACCGGCACGCTGTGCAACATCGCCTGCACCAATTGCTATATCGAAAGCTCGCCGCAAAACGACCGCCTCGCCTATATCACCGCGGCCGAGGTCAGCGACTTTCTCGACCAGATCACCGCCCGCCGCTGGCCTGCGCGCGAGATCGGCTTCACCGGGGGCGAGCCGTTCATGAACCCGGAGATCCTCGCCATGCTCCACGCAAGCCTCGCGCGCGGCTTTGAGGTGCTGGTGCTCACCAATGCCATGGCGCCGATGATGCGCCCGGCGATCCAGGCGGGGCTGCGCGAGCTGCGCGAAGAATACGGCGCCCGCCTCACCCTGCGCGTCTCGCTCGACCACTGGCAGCGCGAAAAGCACGACGCCATCCGCGGCGACGGCAGCTTTGACAAGACCCTCGCCGGGATGCGCTGGCTCGCCGATCACGGCTTTCGCATGACGGTCGCCGGCCGCGCCCTCTGGGGGCTGAGCGATGCCGAGGCGCGGGCGGGCTACGGCGCATTTTTCGCTGAAAACGACTTCGGAATCAACCCGCAAGACCCTGCACAGACAGTAATTTTCCCGGAAATGGACGAGCGGGCAGAAGTCCCCGAAATCACCACCGCCTGCTGGGACATCCTCGGCAAATCCCCCGATGACGTGATGTGCGCCTCCTCGCGCATGGTGGTCAGGCGCAAGGGCGCCGAGCACCCCGTGGTGCTGGCCTGCACCCTGCTGGCCTATGATCCGCGCTTCGAGATGGGCCACAGCCTCGCCGAGGCCGAAGGCGAAATCGCCCTCAATCACCCCCATTGCGCCAAATTCTGCGTGCTCGGCGGCGCCGCCTGCTCGGTCTGAGCCGCGCCCGGCGCCTGCTTCCTCGCTCCCGGCCGGATGCTGCGCCCCGGCCGACCGCCCCGCGCCGGGCCACATTTCCGCTGGCAATCCGGCTCCGGGCAGGCTACAGCCGCGGCGACCCTCCGAGACAAGGCACGACGACATGGACCTTCGCAATATCGCGATCATCGCGCATGTGGACCACGGCAAGACCACGCTGGTGGACGAGCTGCTCAGACAATCCGGCGCCTTTCGCGCCAACGAAGCCGTGGCCGAGCGCGCGCTGGACAGCGACGCGATCGAGCGCGAGCGCGGCATCACCATCTTTGCCAAGCCCACCTCGATCGTCTGGAAGGGCACGCGGATCAATATCGTCGACACGCCGGGCCATGCCGATTTCGGCGGCGAGGTGGAGCGGATCCTGTCGATGGTCGATGGGGTGGTGCTGCTGGTGGACGCGGCCGAAGGGCCGATGCCCCAGACCAAGTTCGTCACCTCCAAGGCGCTGGCGCTGGGGCTCAGGCCCATCGTGGTGCTCAACAAGATGGACAAGCCCGATGCCGAGCCCGACCGGGCGCTTGACGAGGTGTTCGACCTGTTTGCCAATCTCGATGCCAGCGAGGACCAGCTCGACTTTCCGCATCTCTACGCCTCGGGCCGCTCGGGCTGGGCGGATGCCGAGCTTGACGGGCCGCGGCGCGACCTCAACGCGCTCTTCGATCTGATCGTGAACCACGTCCCCGCCCCCGCCCAGCTTGCGCGCCAGGACGAGGACTTCTCCATGCTCGCCACCACCCTTGGCGCCGACCCTTTCGTGGGCCGCATCCTGACGGGGCGGGTCGAGAGCGGCCGGCTCCGGGTGGGCGCCACCGTGCAGGCGCTCTCGCGCGCGGGCCAGAAGATCGAGCAGTTTCGCGTAACCCGCATCCAGGCCTTTCGTGGCCTCTCGGAGCAGGATATCGACGAGGCGCTTGCGGGCGATATCGTCACCCTTGCCGGGATGTCCGAGGCCACCGTCTCCGACACCATCTGCGCGCTGACGGTGGACACCCCGCTCCCCGCGCAACCCATTGACCCACCGACGATTTCCGTGACCTTCGGCATCAATGACAGCCCGCTTGCGGGCCGCGACGGCAAGAAGGTGCAGAGCCGCGTGATCCGCGAGCGCCTCTTGCGCGAAGCCGAATCCAACGTCGCCATCCGCGTGAGCGAGACGCCCGGGGGCGAGGCTTTCGAGGTCGCAGGGCGCGGCGAATTGCAGATGGGAGTGCTGATCGAGAACATGCGCCGCGAGGGCTTCGAGCTTTCGATCTCGCGCCCGCAGGTGCTGATGCGCGAGGAAGACGGCCGGAAGCTCGAGCCGATCGAGGAAGTCACCATCGACGTGGACGACGACTATGCCGGCGCGGTGATCGAGAAGATCACCGGCGCGCGGCGCGGCGAGATGACCGAGATGCGCCCGGCCGGCGCCGGCAAGACCCGGATCGTCGCCCTGGTGCCCTCGCGCGGGCTGATCGGCTATCACGGCGAGTTTCTCACCGATACCCGCGGCACCGGGGTGCTGAACCGGGTCTTTCATGGCTGGGTGCCCTGGAAGGGGCCGATCCCGGGCCGGCGCGCGGGCGTGCTGATCTCGATCGAAAACGGTGCCTCGGTCGCCTATGCGCTGTGGAACCTGGAAGAGCGCGGCCGCCTCTTCATCGGCCCGCAGGAGCCGGTGTATCAGGGCATGATCATCGGCGAGCATGCGCGCGAAAACGACCTCGAGGTAAACCCGCTCAAGGGCAAGAAGCTCACCAATATCCGAGCCTCGGGCTCCGACGAGGCGGTGCGCCTGACCCCGCCGGTGCGCATGAGCCTGGAGCAGGCTATCGCCTATATCAACGACGACGAACTGGTCGAAGTCACCCCCAGCGCGATCCGCCTGCGCAAGCGCCACCTCGATTCGCACGAGCGCAAGCGCGCCGCCCGCGCCGCATCCTGACCGCACCGCCCGACAAACCGCAATCCGGCCTATGCGAAACGCTTATCCGGCCGAAAATGCGCGCCTGCCCAATATCCCCGGCGGCGCGCATCGCCTTTATCGGGGTCAGCCCGGCACGATCGCCAGGCCAGAAACTGCAACGCAAATCAGCAAAGCAATGAGGAAGACATGAAAAAGACACTCCTGACCCTGACCGCCCTGACCCTGACCGCCTCCATGGCCATCGCCGACACCCCGCCCGCGATCTACAACCCGGCCACCGGCACCACCATGCCCGTGGATCAGATCGACTTTTCGCAACTGAGCACCGAAGATCTGGCCGCGATCATCGCGCAAATGCGCTCCATGAGCACCGAAGACCGCCAGCAGGCCCGGGACGCGATGCGGGCGCATATGCAGGAGATGACCCCCGAGGCCCGGGACGCGATGCGCGCCGAAATGCAGGGCGCCATGGGCGGCGGCATGGGCGGCGGCCAGGGCGGCGGCATGGGCGGCGGCCAGGGCGGCGGCATGGGCGGCGGCCAGGGCGGCGGCATGGGCGGCGGCCAGGGCGGCGGCATGGGTGGCGGCCAGGGCGGCGGCATGGGCGGCGGCCAGGGCGGCGGCATGGGTGGCGGCCAGGGCGGCGGCCACGACGGCAATTGACCCCTGCCCGACCACGGGGCAGCATGATCCGCGGGTGCGCGCCCTGCCGCGCGCATCCGCCACAACCGGAGAATGTCAGGATGAAATACCCGATCACATGGCTCGCCCTCGCCCTGTTCCTCTGGGCCGCTCCCCAGCCCCTGCGTGCCGAGACCGATTTCCTTGCGCCGATCATCTCCCGCCTCGAAGCCGAAGGTTTCACCATCACCGAGGTCAGGCGTACCTGGCTCGGGCGCATCCTCGTCACCGCAACCGATTCGCAGAGCCTGCGCGAAGTGGTTCTGAACCGCCATAACGGCGAGGTCCTGCGCGACCGCCTGTTTCCCTCCGCAAATCCCCGGCATGGCGCCGATGGCAGCAACACGCGGGCAGGCCATGGCGATGACGGCCAGAGTGGCGGCGGCATGGCCTGCCCGCGTGTTGCT
>JALTZY010000049.1 GCA_027045905.1 Paracoccaceae bacterium | reverse complement strand
ACCAGCAAATCACGCTGGGTCGCGCAGATTTTCATGGACGTTGGCTCGATTGGCAGGCAGGCTGGGCCCGTCAACCCGCGTAACAGGAGGCCTCCGATGACAAACACCCCCGAAATCCCGCAAAAGGCCCCCTACCCGGTCGAGGTCGAGGCGGGCAAGAGCTACTTCTGGTGCGCCTGCGGACGCTCGAAAAACCAGCCCTTCTGCGACGGCTCGCACAAGGGCACCGGCTTCAGCCCGGTGAAATACACCGCCGAGGCCGACAAGCGAGTATTCTTCTGCGGCTGCAAGCACACGCAGAAGCCCCCCCTCTGCGACGGCTCCCACAAGGACCTCTGAGCGGGGGGCGGACCATGCCACCGCCGATGGACGCCCCGCTCAACGTGCTCGGCGGCGCGCTGGCGCCCTGCTCGCGCGCGCCGCTCACCGGCTGGTTTCGCGACGGCTTCTGCAACACCTCGGCCGAGGATACGGGCAGCCATACCGTCTGCGTACGCGTCACCGACGAATTCCTCGCCTGGTCCAGATACCTAGGCAACGACCTCACCACCCCGATGCCGCAATACGGCTTTGCGGGCCTCAGGGACGGCGACCGATGGTGCCTCTGCGCATCCCGCTTCCTGCAGGCCCATGAAGAGGGCTTTGCCCCGCGCGTGATACTGGAGGCAACCCATGCCCGCGCGCTGGAGGTGGTGCCGCTCGAGATCCTGCAGCGCTACGGGTGAGACTTTTCCAGCGGGTCGGCCACCAGGTCGTCGATGAACTGGCTCAGGAGTTGCGGCCGGCCCGAGACGCCGGCCTTGCGGTAGATCGCATTGGTCTGGGCCTTGACCGTGCCTTCGGAAGTATTGCGCAGGGCGGCGATCTCCTGGGTGCTCAGCCCCTTGATGGCAAACAGCGCCACGTCGCGCTCGGCGGGGGTGAGGCCCCATTCGTCAAACCGCTCTTCGAGCAGCTCCATGAAGGCGCCCTGGGCCACGCGCAGCTGCTCTTCGGCCCGGCGCCGGGCGCGGCCGGCCTGAACCAGCGCCACCGCCCCCAGCACGATGCCGAGGATCAGGCCCAGGGCAGCGCCGATTTCGAGCAATTCGCGAGTGCGCCAGGCGATCGGCACGGCACGCAGGCCCAGCACCGATATCACGATATCGGAAATGAAGAAGAAGGCGCAGAGCACCTGCAGGGCCAGAACGGCCAGGACGATCCCCTTTCTCTTCACCGGCTTCTACATTCCCTGCCGATTCGGCCCGCCCCGGGCCGACCCGTCTGCCCCTCCTCCGCCGCCGGGGCTTTCCGCCAGGCCACCCTGTCGCGAAATCCTGCCCGGGGCGCCTCAGTCATCCTCTCCCTCGCCGTCACCGTCACCGTCACCGCTCTCGCCGTCATCGCCATCATCATCGTCATCATCGTCATCACCGTTATCGCCGTCATCCTCCTCTTCCGTCTCCGTTTCTGGCAGGTTGGGGATGGTAATGCCGACCGGCGGTCTGCCGGTGGCAACCTCCACCAGGTAGTCGCGCAGGACCTCGCCGGTACTCGGATTGATGACGATCTCGCGCCTGTAGAGCTGGTTTTCGGCGACAAACCGCATCCGCCCCAGAAGCGTACGCGAAACGGTGATCCGGGCAAATCCCTGGCCGGCCAATTGCGCAATCACCGTTTCGCGCAGAGATTGCCCGAAAACCGGCCATGCCGCCATCAGGGCGACAGTCAGCAGGGATATGAAGCGGCGTCGTTGCATATGTCCGTTTCGTCTTTCTTCCCTCACAATGGAGCGTTCCGGGCGAAGCCGCAACCCGCCCGGAACCGGAGCCGTGCCCCGGTCATGCCCTGCGCCGGGGGCATGACCGGGCGCCCATGCCATAGGGATCAGTCGTCGCCGTCGTCGCCGTCGTGATCCCCGCTGTCGCCGTCATCACCGTCGTCGCCGTCGTCGCCGTCGTGATCCCCGCTGTCGCCGTCATCACCGTCGTCGCCGCCGTCGCCGTCGTGATCCCCGCTGTCACCATCGTCACCATCGCCGCCGTCGTGGTCCCCGTCGTCGCCGTCATCACCGTCGCCATCGCCGTCGCCGTCGTGATCCCCGCTGTCACCATCGTCGCCGCTATCATCGTCACGCTCGCCATCGTCGTCGTGGTCGTCATCCTCCCGCGTATCGTCGCTGGTCGTGGTTCCCGTAGAGGTCCCTCCATCCGCAGGGTCGAATTCCTCCTTCACCAGATTGCCGTCCCGGTCATAGACGCGCTCGATCCTGCCCGCTTCGCCAGTGGCTTCCACCTTGATCGACGTTGCCGAAGCCTTCACCTCGATACGGGAATATCCCATATCGACGATCTCCCGAACGATACTGTCCACGATATCGCTGCTCTGGGCACCAAGACTGCCGGAGGAGAGAAGAAGCGCGGTAGCGGTGGCGCCGAGAATGGTTCTGATCTGCATGACATTTCCTTTCGTTTTGCTGCTTTCACGCGGCTGATCCCGCCGGGGCCGGCCAACGGGACGAAGGCTTTTCGCCGACGCCCGCTGTCGACCGACCACCGGCCGCCTTGCGATACCGTTAGCCAGACAGGATTCGTCTCCCGCTGCCATCGCCCTGCGGTTTATTCCGGGGGCGTTCAGCAAAAGGTACCCGGCAATATACCCGGAGTTTATACCGGATGCCGGTTGCCAAGGCCGGAAGCGGCAAGGCCCGGGCGGGGCCACCGCCCGGACCGGGGATCAGTCATGATCACCTTCGCCGCCGTCATGATCACCTTCGCCGCGGTCGTGATCACCTTCGCCGCGGTCGTGATCGCCGCCGTCATGGTCGTCATCATCGCCATGGCGCATGCCGGTAGTGGCGGTGGCAGTGGTGCCCGCCCCGGCCCCGGGCGCGTCACCGCCGGCCGTGGCCGAAAGCAGGGTGCCGTCGAGCCCGTAGGTCTGGGTAACGGTGCCATTGGGGCCGCTGGCGACCACATTGATCCCGGTCGCGGTACGGGTGATGCTGACCTGAGTATAGCCGGCGGCGGAGAGATCATTGGCTATGCTCTGGGTAAGCGAGCCCGCCGGAGCCGGAGTGACCGGCGCCGGGCTCGTGGGCGCCGGCGTGGTGGTCTGGGCCATGGCCGCGCCCGACAGGATCGCCACGACAAGCGAGGGGGTCAGCAGTGCCTTGAGTTTCATCATCTTGTCCCTTTCAGGTTGGTTGCAAGCCGTATCGGCTGGTGGGGGAAATCAGGCATCTTTCGCCCCGCCCGGCCATTGGCCGGAGGTTTGGACCTGCCGGTATCAACCTGTGGAAGAAGGTCGTAAACGTGAGTTTATCCCCGGAAACCTCTCAACATACTGAAAATGCGGAGATATGCCCCGGACGGCCGCAGCTGCGCGATCTCTGCGCACCAGCACGGGCTCCTTTCGCCTGCCCGGTTACGCCGCGCGCCCGGGCAGCGACGCGGAGGGAATTGAACTCCGGTTGAGGCGGCCTCGCCGGAAAAGGACGGAAATGCGTCGCCCTGGCGCTCGGTCCGCAAGGCAGATCAGCCCGCTTCCATCATGTCGAAGCCCAGGTGGCGGGCGACGGTGAAGATGTCCTTGTCGCCGCGCCCGCACATGTTCATGCAGATCAGGTGATCCTTGGGCAGGTCCGGGGCGATCTTCATCACATGGGCGAGCGCATGGGAGGGCTCCAGCGCCGGGATGATCCCCTCAAGCCGACAGGAGAGCTGAAAGGCCTCCAGCGCCTCGGCATCGGTAATGGCGACATATTCGGCGCGGCCGATCTCGTGCAGCCAGGCGTGCTCCGGGCCGATGCCGGGATAGTCGAGCCCGGCGGAGATCGAATAGCCCTCGAGGATCTGCCCGTCCTCGTCCTGCAGCAGATAGGTGCGGTTGCCATGCAGCACACCGGGCCGCCCGCCGGTAAGGGAGGCGCAATGCTCCATCTTCTGATTGACCCCCTTGCCGCCGGCCTCGACTCCGATGATGCGCACGCTTTCGTCGTCAAGGAAGGGGTAGAAGAGCCCCATCGCGTTGGAGCCGCCACCGATCGCGGCAATCACCGTGTCCGGGAGACGCCCCTCGGCCTCCTGCATCTGCGCCCTGGCCTCCTTGCCGATGATCGACTGAAAGTCGCGCACCATCGCCGGGTAGGGATGGGGGCCCGCCACCGTGCCGATGCAGTAGAAGGTATCGGCGACATTGGTCACCCAGTCGCGCAGGGCGTCGTTCATGGCGTCCTTCAGCGTGCCGCGCCCGGAGGTGACCGGGATCACCTCGGCGCCGAGCAGGCGCATGCGAAACACGTTGGGCTTTTGCCGCTCCACGTCATGGGCGCCCATATAGACCACGCATTTCAGCCCGAACTTGGCGCAGACCGTGGCCGTGGCGACGCCATGCTGGCCGGCGCCGGTCTCGGCGATGATCCGGGTCTTGCCCATGCGACGCGCGAGCAGGATCTGGCCGAGCACGTTGTTGATCTTGTGCGCGCCGGTATGGTTGAGCTCGTCGCGCTTGAGGTAGATTTTGGCCCCGCCAAGATGCCGGGTGAGTCCCTCGGCGAAGTAAAGCGGCGAGGGGCGGCCCACATAATGCTTCCAGAGGTGGTCCATCTCGGCCCGGAAGGAAGGATCGCCCTTGGCCTTTTCATACTCCTCTTCCAGTGAGAGGATCAGCGGCATCAGGGTCTCGGACACGAACCGGCCGCCAAACTTGCCGAAGCGGCCGCGCTCGTCGGGGCCGTTCATGAAGGAATTGAAAAGATCGTCGGACATGTGCCCCCCTCTCTGCGCCGGCCTTTCCTAAAGCAGCGATTGCGGCGGGGCAAGGGCAAGGCGTATGAGCCGCCCTGGCGCGGGCTTTGTGCATCGGCGGATATCCGCGCCGTTCTTCTGCGGACAGGAGCCTGTCGCTCCCCCCTCAAGCCCCCCCGGCCGCGGCGATGAAGGCGCGGATCAGGGCCGCGTCCTTGACCCCCGGCGCGCGCTCGACCCCGCTCGAGACATCCACCTGCCGCGCGCCGGTCAGATTGATGGCGCGGGCGACGTTTTCGGGGGTGAGGCCGCCGGCGAGCATCCAGGGCTTTTGCCATTTGCGCCCGGCGAGCAGGCGCCAGTCGAAGACGAGGCCATTGCCGCCGGGCAGGTCGGCGCCGGGGGCGGGCTTGGCGTCGATCAGCAGCTGGTCGGCGACGGCCTCATAGCGGGCAATGGCGGGCAGGTCTGCCTCGGTGGCGATGCCGATCGCCTTCATCACCGGCAGCCCGTAGCGCGCGCGGATCTCGGCCACGCGCTCGGGGCTTTCGCGCCCGTGCAGCTGCAACATGTCGAGCGGCACGCGGGCGACGATCTCGTCCAGCAGCGCGTCGTCGGCATCGACCACCAGGGCGACCTTGGCCACGCCCGGCGGCACTTCGGCGGCGAGCGTGCGGGCGGCTTCGGCCGGGAGGTTGCGCGGCGATTTCGCAAAGAAGACGAAGCCCACATAGCGCGCCCCGGCCTCGGTCGCCACGGCGATGCTTTCGGGCGTGCTCAGCCCGCAGATCTTCACGCTTGCCATTGGCCTACTCGATCAGCGCCAGCACGTCGTCGCCCTTTTCCGGCAAGGGGCCGCCGAGCTTTTCGACCTCGCGCGCCAGCCGGTCGCGCTCTCGCCGCGCGGCGCGGGCCTCGGCGCGCTGGCGGTGTTCGCGCAGCCATTCCCAGACGAAGCCGATCAGGATGCCGGCGATGATGGCGCCGAAGATGACGATGAAAAGCGGCAATTCCACCGCCCATGAGAAACCGAGAAAGCCCGTCAGCCCCTCGGGCAGCAGGTGCAGGGTGACGGGGGCGCGGTTGGCCAGCGCCACGGTCACCAGCACCACGGCCAGGGACGCGAGAAAGGCGTAGCGGATATATCGCATGGCTCTGCCTGTCCTGCCCGCCCTACCTGCCGTTCAGCCGGTCGCGCAGAAGCTTGCCGGTCTTGAAGAAGGGGACGTGCTTTTCCTCCACCTGCACCGGCTCGCCGGTGCGCGGATTGCGACCGATGCGGGCATCACGCTTCTTGACCGAAAATGCGCCGAAGCCGCGCAGCTCGACCCGATCACCGCGCGCCATCGCCTCGATGATCTCGTCAAAGACAGTGGTCACGATGCGCTCCACGTCGCGGTGGTAGAGATGCGGGTTTTCGTCAGCGATTTTCTGGATCAGTTCCGATCGGATCATGCACATATCCCCCAAAGTCCGGTACGAATGCCAGGCAGCGGCAATACGGTATTTGCCCCGACTATATGCGGAAATCCCGTTTGGAGAAACAAGGGGGGGCGGATTCTTTGGCCATTTATCCCCTAAGTGTGCGTTTTTTTTCGCTAAAACCGCATTGCAGGAGCCGGAGACGGGGCGGCGGGCGGA
>JALTZY010000048.1 GCA_027045905.1 Paracoccaceae bacterium | reverse complement strand
CTTTCGCCGCTCAACGCCCTGGAACGCAAGATCGAGACGACAGGTTTCGTCGCACGACAACCGAGTGAGGATACCTTTGATCTGATCTTCAGCAAATCCGAAACACGGGTGATCCGGCAAGGAACGATCCATTTTGAGGGCCGCCAGTGGCATAGCCCGGCGATTGATCACCTGCCTTGCGGGGCACAGGTCGAGATACTTTCCCCGCTTCGCAAAGGGCGCGGCCGGCTCTTTGTAAAGCATCAGGGGGTGGCGCTTGGCTGGGCTGAGCCTCTCCCCGTTTTCCAACACGGGGACCGGGAAGGTGCGCGGTTGCAATCGAACCTCGAACGGGGCCGCCGCAAAGCCATACGCGCTTTGAAAGCTCAGATTGATCCAGATGTTTCGACCTTCGGTTTTCAGAAGAACGCGGTGGAACGTTTCGCTCCGAATGCGCCTGATCCCCACCGCTGGCTATGCTCCATCGACAAGACGGCAGCGCCTTCGGTAGCCGAGCTTGAAGCGGCCGAGGACGCAAAGCGGCGCGCAGATATGGAAGAATTCCTTGCCGTAACAGGCAAGGCAAGTCGAGGGGTCAGCGGATGCAGCCACTGACCCCTCAAGGTGTAACCGCGAAAAAAGGAGTTTCTCGATGCGGCACGATCCGACAACTATCATAGAAACAGGTGTTGCCTCAACCCTGCGAACGGTGTTCGACCAGGTGATCATGGGGGCGGGCCTTGCTCTGGTGCGTGGTCCCGCCGGGATCGGCAAGACCTTTGCGCTTGGAATGATCGCCAGGGAGCTTGAAGAGCGGGACGTTTCGGTGGTTCATGTGACAGCCTCAGAGGTCACCGGCGGTTCGATCAGCGCGTTTTCGCGTTCGATCCTTTCACAATATCAGGTGGAGGCTGGCTCCACCTGGGACGGGGTGGAAGCGGTTTTTGGTCTTCTTCAGGGATATCCGTTCCGCGACGTTGGTCCGCGCGCCGTCCTCATTGTGGACGAGGCGCAGGTGCTCAAGACCAGTATCCTCGAAACCATCCGCGGGCTCTGGGATCGCGGCGAAGAGGCCAGGCGGACGCGCGAAGGTGGCCCGGCCTTTGGCTGTGTCCTGGTTGGCAATGATACCTTCATGAGCAAGGGCGGTTCCCAGCGGATTGCCGGGTTTCGACCGCTGATTTCAAGGGTGACGCACAACGTCAGGCTGCCGCATCCCAGTGCGGCCGAGCACCGGGCCTTTGCCAAGGTACTGTTTCCCGACCAACCGGAACTTCAGGAAGTCCTTGCAGGCTTCGGACAGGATGCCGGGAACCTTCGCGCACAAGATGTGGCAGCGCGGCAGGCGCGCATAAATGCAGGCGGTGGCGAGGTGTCAATGGCTCACCTTGCGCTTGCAATCAAATTCATGGGAGGCATGTGATGCGCAACGTGATTATTCGACTGGACCTGAAGGAAGAGGAAGCGGCCGGGTTTGAGGGGCGCACGGCGATGATCGTGCCGCTTCTGGACAAGGAGATCGTGGAGTTTCGCAACAACATCAATGCGGTGGATGATTTCCTGCGCCTTATTCGCCGACAGCTTCGCACGCTTCTGGAAATCCTGGAAGAACAGGACGACGCTGACAGCAAGATCGCCAAAACGCTCGACATGATGCTTGAGCCCGCCGGGCATGCGGCCGAGCTGCATGATCATTCGCGCAGGCTGCTTGCCCGTGCCTTCTTTGTAGGGCCGCAAAGCAAGGAGACATTGCAATGACCGGGGCAATGAGCGAGCGCAGCAGCACGGTTGCGGTTCCGGTGAAGGAATTGCGCAAGCTTCTCGATCAGGCGCAGGACGTGGCGCTGTTGGTTGCAATGGCGGAAAGCTCGGTCATGTGCCTGGCGCGGGCGGCCGAGCTGGACATGTCCAGGGACATACCGTCAGCGCTGGAAATGGTCGGCCGGGCGCTCGCTGGCGATGAAACCACGGAGCAAATGGCCTGCCGCCTGGAAAAGCTGATCAAGGGGGAGATGCGGTCATGAAACAGCCCGATCCACAGCAAGGCCGGAGCCTTTCCCTGGAACTGAGTTCGGCCGAGCATGCGGCCATTCTCCTGGCGGCGGAAGAGATACCCTATCAGCTCCACCATGCGGCAACGCTCTTCGAATTTCTCGGCATCGGCCATAGCCTTGGCACCTTCGACAGCAATCCCGAGGTGGTCATTTCGCGTCTCGCGAGTTTGCCGGACGCGCGCTCAGGAGCATTGCCGACACCGAAGGCGATCACCTGTCCAGTCTGGCTTACAAACTGCGCAAAAGCGAGGAGGTGAACCATGACCAGGCGTAAAGGTCTCAGCCGCCGCCAGAAGGCGCTTCTGCACGTTGCCAAGAGCAAGCTGAGGATTGATGATGCGTCCTATCGCTCGATCCTGGCGCAGCTTGCAGGCGTCACCAGCTCGACGGAACTGGACGTGGCGGGGTTCGAGGCGATCATGGGCTATTTCGAATGGCTGGGCTTTGTGCCGAGAACGCCAAAGGGGCGGGATTTCGGAACCCGGCCGGGCATGGCCAGCTTTGCCCAGATCGAGCTGATCCGCGCGCTGTGGGATGAATATACGCGCGGGGCCTGTCAGGGCGAAGACGCGCTCAATGCCTGGCTGGAACGCTGGTGGAAGGTTTCAAGCCTTCGGTTCCTGACCAGCGAGGCTGCGCCGAAGGTCATTACCGCCCTCAAGGCGATGAAAGCCCGCGCAGCGTGAGCGGCGAGGATTGCACGGACGGGGCGGCGCTTTTGCCGCCCCTTTCATTTGCGCGCCTCAGCGCCCGCCTGAGCGCCGGTTACGTTTTTCCGCCCCCTCCCCATATGAAAATCCAAGATGCCGTTTAAAAACGCCGGAAAACCGTTTAATTTTTCAAGTCAGTGCCTGAGCGAGGGGCGGCCAGCGCAAATTCACGCATTTTGGCCCTGATCCGGCGATATTGCCCTGATCCGGCGAACAGGATAGGCTGCGCACAAGCCTCCAGCCTTCTCTCACCATCCTTCCGGTTTCCCCCGCAAGCCCTTGTGGCTGTCGCATGTCTGCGCGGATTTGCTAGCTGTTTTCTCAAGATTACCCACGCATGAGCGCGTGGGGCCATTTCAGCAGAGGGCACGTGCATGATCATCAACAGCGAAACCGTGGAACTGGCATTCAAGGGATTCAAGGCCATTTACTCGGAAGCCTATCTTTCGGCTCCGGTGAACTGGGACAAGATCGCCATGAAGGTGAACAGCTCCAGCCGTGACGAAGCGTATGGCTGGCTCGGGCAGCTCCCGAAGCTGCGGGAATGGATCGGCGGACGCCATGTCAAGAACCTGAAGGCTTACGGCTTCACGATCACCAACCGGAAATTTGAAAGCACCGTTTCGGTCATGCGCGATGATCTTGCCGATGACCGGCTGGGCATTTTCAAGCCTGCATTTTCGGAAATGGGTCATCTCGCCAGGACGCATCCCGAAGAGCTGGTCATGGGCCTGCTCAAGGACGGCTTCACCAAGACCTGTTTCGACGGGCAGTATTTCTTCGACACCGATCATCCGATCGCCGATGCTGAAGGCGTGGTTTCCAGTGTCAGCAATATTCAGACAGGCAGCAGCACGCCCTGGTTTCTGCTCGACACCTCGCGCGGCATCAAGCCGCTGATCTGGCAGGAGCGTGAAGGCTATGAATTCCAGTCAATGACCGACCCCGGAAACGAATATGTCTTCAAGAATGACGAATACCTCTATGGTGTGCGCGCCAGGGTCAATGCGGGCTATGGCCTGTGGCAACTGGCGTTCGGTTCTCAAGCCGATCTGACGGCGGCAAACTACGCAGCTGCGCGCGCGGCGATGATGGATTTTCGCGCCGATGGTGGCCGGGTTCTGGGGGTGCGCCCGACCGTCCTGGTGGTGCCGCCTTCGCTTGAAGACAAGGCCCTGCGCATCCTCAATACCGAAAACGACAGCAGCGGTGCCTCCAATCCGTGGAAGGGCACGGCCGAGCTGATCGTCAGCCCCTATGTGGCCTGATCCCATGCCTGAACCCGCACCTGTCATCTGTGACGTTACCCTGAAGGGAAAAAGCGCGCCCGAATGGGTGCAGCTCTTTCCCGTGGGACAGATGCAGGCCCGCGACGGGCGGCGCTGGAAGCTGTCCGATCCCGAGCGCCTGATTGCGGCTTTCGAGGCGGACAAGGTGGACATTGCCATTGACTACGAGCACCAGGCCGACAAGCCCACCGGCCCGGGGCCGGTTCCAGCGGCGGGCTGGATACGCGCGCTTGCCGTGAGGGACGGTGCATTGTGGGGCCGGGTCGAGTGGACCGAGCGCGCCCGCAAGATGATCGAGGCGCGCGAATACCGCTATCTCAGCCCGTCCTTCATGTTTGACCGCCAGCAAGGCGAAATCATTCAACTTGTTGGTGCCGGGCTGGTGCACCGGCCAGCATTGCATCTCAAGGCGCTGGCAGAACAGGAGACCAACATGAACCCGAGCTTTCTCGATGATCTGACCCAGCTGCTTGGCCTTCAGGCTGACGCAACGCCTGACACGATACTGGCAAGCGTTCGCGCATTGAGGAAGGCCGCCGAGAACCCGGACCCGTCCAGGTTCGCGCCGGTCGAGGCCATGCGCGATCTGCTCCATGAGCATCACAGTCAAGCGGAAAAGCTCTCTCTGGAGCGCGCCGAGGCAAAAGTGGAAGAGGCTTTCCAGAAGGGCTACCTGACCGGCGGCATGCGCGATTGGGCGCTGCAATTGTGCCGCAAGGACGAGGCAAGCTTCGATGCGTTCCTTGCCTCTACGGTGCCGCAGTTTGCCTATCTCACCGAGCCTACCGGCAAGAAAGCTGTGCCGCCGGAAAGCATGCGTCCGGCACTTGCCAGCCAGGCACATGAGACGATCTGCGCTCAGCTCGGCCTCAAGCCGGATGCGCTGAGCTGATGCGAACGCAGTCAGCGCCGGACCGGTGTTGCCTGCCTCCATTGCCCCGCCGCCCGTCCAGTTCCGGTGGGGCGCGCGCCCTGGTCCTGGCCAAGAGGGCCGGGGCGCACCCTGAACGAGGAGAGACCATGCCCCGAGGCAAAAAGGAACCGGGCAACCAGATTGCCGGAGGCTACCCACCGCCTCCGGCACAGGTGGCCGTCTATGCGGATGTCATAGGCCCGGCAAAAACCGTTGATCTTCTGCTCGCCTTTGGTGGGGCGGAAATGGCGATCCCGAAAAGCCCGAGCAAGAATTCCATGCTGGCACATGTGATCGGGATCGAGAATGCGCGAAAGCTGAGTGAGAATGCGCATCGCTTGCCAAAACGCGTTCCCCTGGCGAAGAAATGGTTGACGCAAAGCCTCGCCATGCAGGGCCTGCCCGTGGCGCAGATCGCCCGGACCCTGCGAACCTCAGACGTTTCGGTGCGCAAATGGCTGAAAGCGTGAGCAAGCAATTTCAGGATACGCGCCAGGCACTGGCGGAAACCGGCGAGCTGATCCATGCCGCGCAGCTGGCATATTTTCGCGCCAGCGCCGCCTTGGAACGCGCCCTGCAACAGGACGCTAAAGCGGCCATGAAACCGCCTTCAACAGCCCTTGAGCGCCCCCTTGAGAGCCCCTGTGAACACCGCCGCCAGCACCGCTTTGGCCCGACCCCAAAAATCGACCGAGACCCTGCCCTGCAAGCCTTTATCCGCGCCAGAGCAAACCACATGACCTTCGCAGCGATTGCCGAGGAAATTGTCAAACACTTCCCCAAAGACCGCCACGTCTCCCGCTCAACCCTCCAACGCTGGTGGAAAAACAACCACTCAAACCCCTGATCCCAACTCAGTACTGCTCGCCTAGGCTCGGATAGGCTCAGTTCTTGCGCCGCATTTTATCCCATTGCCTATTAATTTGTACCACAACACTCCGGCGGGAGTATTTGGCGAAAGATGAAAGGGAGGTCAGCTTTTCCCCCGCCCGAACAGCCCGGCAAGCGCCTTGGTGACGAGGGCGGTGACGGCGGGGCGGCGGGTGGCCGAGAAGGGGAGCGGGCGGCAGACTTCCATCGCGGCGATGCCGACCCGGGCGGTGAGCGCGCCGTTGACCATGCATTCGCCGAAGCGGCGGCTGAGTTTGGAGAGCAGCGAGCCGCCGGCGAGCGAGTGGATCAGGTCGTCGCCCACCGCGACCGCGCCGGTGGCGACCAGGTGGGTCATCACCGCGCGCATCAGCCGCCAGGAGCCGAAGAGGCCCGCGCGCCCGCCATATATCTCGGCCACGCGGCGGATCATGCGCAGGTCGGCGGCAAGCGCGGTGGCGACATCGGCAAGCGCCAGCGGCACGATGGCGGTGACGGTCGCGACCTGGCGCGCGGCGGCCTCGCCGGCGCGCTGCAGCCGGTCGATCCGGCCGAGGC
>JALTZY010000047.1 GCA_027045905.1 Paracoccaceae bacterium | reverse complement strand
CGTCAGCTGACGCCAGTCATTTTGACACGTTTTCCACCGCCACAAGCCCGAAAAAACACCTTCCGCCCGCTAAACGATTGTCATCACGGCATTTTCCCGCGATCTGACCTTCTCACCGACTGAAAGCCCCGTTTGACACGCCAATTCCCCGGCACATCCCCCCACAAACACCCCTCAAACCCCTTGTTTCATTGGCCCTCAGCTCAGAACTGCTCGCCTCTGCTCAGGTGTGCTCATTTCTGACAAACCTCATGTCACCTTACAACCACTATTCCTGCGGCCTTGTGCCTGTTCAGGAAGCAAATCCGCCGGACTGTGAACGTGGGATTGATGAGTCCTGAGCCTAGGCCGGCCCGCCCCGCCGGCCCGGCCGGACAGGCAAAGCTGGACGCGCCCGCGCCGGGCGCTTAGGCTTGGCACGATCCGATTCAGGGGGGGGCGATGAGCGACACGCCGGAAAACGACTATCAGGTGCTTGCGCGCAAGTACCGGCCCGAGACCTTCGCCGACCTTGTCGGGCAGGAGGCGATGGTGCGCACCCTGAAGAACGCCTTCGCCGCCGACCGCATCGCCCAAGCCTTCATCATGACCGGCATCCGCGGCATCGGCAAGACCACCACCGCACGGATCATCGCCAAGGGGCTGAACTGCATCGGCCCCGATGGCAAGGGCGGCCCCACCACCGAGCCCTGCGGCGAATGCGAGCATTGCCGTGCGATCATGGAAGGGTGCCATGTGGACGTGCTGGAGATGGACGCGGCCAGCCGCACCGGGGTGGGCGACATCCGCGAGATCATCGAAAGCGTCCATTACCGGGCCGCTTCGGCGCGCTACAAGGTCTATATCATCGACGAAGTGCACATGCTCAGCACTCAGGCCTTCAACGCTCTGCTGAAGACGCTGGAAGAGCCGCCGGCGCATGTGAAATTCATTTTCGCCACCACCGAGATCCGCAAGGTGCCGGTGACAGTGCTGAGCCGCTGCCAGCGCTTCGACCTGCGCCGGATCGAGCCCGAGGAGATGATCGCGCTCTTGCGGCGCATCGCCGATGCGGAAGGGGCCGACATCGCCGATGACGCGCTGGCGCTGATCGCGCGCGCGGCCGAGGGCTCGGCCCGCGATGCGACCAGCCTTCTGGATCAGGCGATCAGCCACGGCGGCGGCGAGACGACGGCCGATCAGGTCCGCGCCATGCTGGGGCTTGCCGACCGGGGGCGGGTCATGGACCTGTTCGAGATGATCATGCGCGGCGATGCGGCCGCGGCGCTGGCCGAGCTTGGCGCGCAATATGCCGACGGCGCCGACCCGATGGCGGTGCTGCGCGACCTGGCCGAGATCACCCACTGGATCAGCGTGGTCAAGATCACCCCGGAAGCGGCCGAGGACCCGACCGTATCACCGGACGAGCGTGCCCGCGGGCAGGACTTCGCCGCCAGCCTGCCCATGCGCGCCCTGACCCGGATGTGGCAGATGCTGCTGGTGGCGCTGGAAGAGGTCGCCGCCGCGCCCAATGCGATGATGGCGGCGGAGATGGCGGTGATCCGGCTGACCCATGTGGCCGATCTGCCCAGCCCCGAGGAACTGGTGCGCAAACTGGCCGATACCCCGCCGCCGCCGGCCCCGGCTCCCGGTGGCGGGGGCGGGAATGTGGCGTCTGGCGGAGGGAGCGCCTCGCTGCGCCGCCCGGCCCCGCCTGCCGGTGGAGGCGGAGGGGGGGCTGGCGCTCCGCGCGGCCTGAGCGCCCAGGCTGCGCCTGCGCTGGCAGGCGAGAGCGCACTGGCGCGCTTCGCGCGCTTTGAGGACGTGGTCGATCTGATCCGCGCCAATCGCGACGTCAAGCTGCTGATCGAGGTGGAGACCACCCTGCGGCTCGCATCCTATGCGCCCGGGCGCATCGAGTTCACCCCCACGCCGGACGCGCCCGCCGACCTGGCCCAGCGCCTCGCCCAGCGCCTGCAGGCCTGGACCGGCGCGCGCTGGGGGGTGACGCTGGTGCAGGGCGCCAAGGCGGCGACCATCGCCGAGATGCGCAATGCGGCGAAGGAGGCGCTCAAGGAAGAGGCGCGCGCGCATCCGCTGGTGCAGGCCGCGCTTGCCGCCTTTCCCGGCGCCAGCATCGGCAGGATCCGCAGCCGCGAGGAGATCAACGCCGCCGCGGCAGAGGAGGCCCTGCCGGAGGTGGACGAGGAATGGGACCCGTTCGAGAGCGATTGAACGTCCGCTGCGGTGCCCGCGCATGGCATTTTCCGATGCGCTCTTGTTTAAGCCGGTCCGCGCCCGTATCTAGGAAGCAACCTCACATCAGCGGGAGTGGATAGATGCTGAAAGGACTGGGCGGCCTTGGCGACATGGCCAAGATGATGAAGGCGGCGACCGACATGCAGGCCAAGGTGGCCGAGTTGCAGGAAGAGCTTGCCAAACGGGTGGTGATCGGCGAAAGTGGTGCCGGACTGGTACGCGCGCGAGCCACCGCCAAGGGTGTGCTGACCGGGCTGGAGATAGACCCCTCGATCTTCAATCCCGACGAAAAGGAGGTGGTCGAGGACCTGATCCTTGCCGCGATCAAGGATGCGCAGGCGAAAGCCGCCGAGGTAAGCAGGGAGGAGATGGGCAAGCTGACCGAGGCAATGGGCCTGCCCAGGGACATGAAGCTGCCGTTGTGAAATGGGTGCGGAACCGGGAAGCCGCATGGGCCGGGGGCATGGCCGCCTGAAAGGGCTTGAGGCAGATATTTCGCAATTCCTGTCCGCCCGCTTCCCGACTGCTCGCTCATGAGTGCCGCCCCGGAAATCGAAGCGCTGATCGAACTGATGGCGCGCCTGCCCGGCCTTGGACCGCGTTCGGCGCGCCGGGCGGTGCTGCAGCTGATCCGCAAGCGCGCGGCCCTGCTGATCCCGCTGGCCGAGGCCATGGCCGAGGTGGCGGCCACGGCGCGCGAATGTCTCACCTGCGGCAATATCGCCACCAGCGACACCTGCGACATCTGCGCCAGCGAAAAGCGGGCGACCGGCGAGCTGTGCGTGGTCGAGGACGTGGCCGACCTCTGGGCGATGGAGCGCGCCGGCAGCTTTGGCGGTCGCTACCATGTGCTCGGCGGCACCTTGAGCGCACTCGATGCGGTGGGGCCCGAGGAGCTGGGCATCCCGCGGCTTCTGGCGCGGGTGGAGGCCGAAAACATCCGCGAGGTGATCCTCGCGCTCGGTGCCACGGTGGATGGCCAGACCACCGCCCATTACATCGCCGATGCGCTCGCCGGCCGCTGTGCGGTCACCTCGCTGGCCCGGGGCGTGCCGGTGGGCGGCGAGCTCGATTATCTCGATGACGGCACTATCGCCGCCGCCCTGAAGGCACGGCGCAGTCTGTAGGATGGGCGCTTCGCCCGCCCCTCCCTATCCTTCCAGCGCGGTGCTCAGACGCGCGACCAGTGCGCGAAACGCGCTGTCATCACCCCCCAGCGCCGCGACAAGCTCGGCCTCGTAGGCGCGGGCCAGCGGGGCAAGCTCCGCCACCAACTGCCTTCCCGCTTCGGTCAACGACATCTCCACCAGCCGCCGGTCGCTGCGGTTTTCGACCTTGCGCACATAGCCCTTGGCCTCGAGCCGCGAGGCGGCGCGGCTGACCTTGGGCTTGTCCATGTTCACCCGCCGGCAGATCTCGCGCACGCTCACCGCGTCTTCCTGGCTCAGATGCGCCACCACCCGCCACTCGGCGACGCCGAGGCCGAAGCGGTCGCGATAATGGCGGGCAAAGCCTTCGGAGACGCGCTGCGAGAGCACCGCCAGCTGGTAGGGCAGGAAGGTTTCGAGGTCGAACTGGTGCACGGGCAAGCCTTGATCCTGGTTTCGGGCAGATTGGCCAGAGCGGCGGGGCTTGGCAAGATTTTTCGCAAAATCGCTTGCCCCGGTGCGCCGATCCGGGCCAAGTGGGGGCCGTGCTGTGAAGGAAACTCCATGAACGCCGGAATCGTCACCCTCGTCATCGCCTATGTGCTGAGCCAGTTCTACCGCGCCTTTCTGGCGGTGATGGCGCCGGTGCTTTCGGCCGATATCGGCGCCAGTGCGGAAGATCTGAGCCGGGCCTCGGGGCTGTGGTTCCTGGTCTTTGCGCTGATGCAGCTGCCGGTGGGCTGGGCGCTCGATCATATCGGCCCGCGCCGGGTGGTGGCGAGGCTGCTGGCACTGGGCGGCGGGGGCGGTGCGGCGCTGTTTGCCGTGGCCACGAGCCCGGCCCATGTGCAGGCGGCCATGGTGCTGATCGGCATCGGCTGCAGCCCGGTGCTGATGGCCTCCTACTACATCTTCGCCCGCATCTACAGCCCGCGCATCTTCGCCACCCTTGCCGGCGCGGTGATCGGCATCGGGGCGCTCGGCAATATCGCCGGCTCCCTGCCCATGGCCTGGGCGGTCGAGGCGCTGGGCTGGCGGGCATCGCTCGCGGGGCTCTCGGCGCTGACGCTGGCGGTGGCGGCGGGGCTCTGGCTCTGGGTGCAGGACCCGCCCAGCGCGCACGAGGAAGGCGGCGCGCGCGGCTCGGTGCTGGACCTTTTGCGCATCCCGGCGCTCTGGGCGATCCTGCCGCTGATGTTTGTCAATTACACCGCGCCTGCGGGCCTGCGCGGGCTCTGGGCCGGGCCGTTTCTGAAAGACATCTACGGGCTCGACCCATCCGGCATCGGCGCGGTGACGCTGGTGATGGGGCTGGCAATGGTGCTGGGCAATTTCGCCTACGGGCCGCTCGACCGGCTGTTTGGCACCCGCAAATGGGTGGTATTTGCCGGCAACATGGCCGCGACTGCCTGCCTGTTCTGGCTCTGGGCCGCGCCCGAGGGCAGCCTCCTCAGGGTGACCCTGCTCATGGGAGCGATCGGCCTTTTCGGCTCGAGCTTTCCGATGATCGTGGCCCATGCACGCAGCTTCTTTGCTGCGCATCTGGTGGGGCGGGGCGTGACGCTGATCAACATGTTCGGCATCGGCGGGGTGGGGATCTTCCAGTTTGCCAGCGGCAGCGTCTTTGCCGCCGCGCGCGCCGGCGCCGAGAGCGCGGCCGAGCCTTATCGGGCGGTGTTTCTCTTCTTTGCCGTGCCGGCGTTGGCGGGGTGTCTGGCCTATCTGTTTTCGCGCGATCGGCTGGACTGACGAGAGGGCGTGCGACCGGAGGAGGCGATTTTTCTGCGAAAAATCGTGCCTCCGGCGGGAGTATTTATCGGAAAGATGAAAGGTCAGGTGGCCGCCTGACGGCAGGGGCGGCGCTGGTGGCGGCGGGTTTTGCGCTGGGCGCGCGGGGCGGGCTTTTCCTCCTCGGGGCGCTCGCCGCCGATCACCGGGATGGTGATTTTCATCAGTTTTTCAATTTGCCTCAGCAGACCGATTTCGCAGCCGGCGACGAAGGCCACCGCATCGCCATCGGTGCCGGCGCGGGCGGTGCGGCCGATCCGGTGGACGTAGTTTCCCGCCACTTCCGGCAGGTCGAAATTGTAAACGTGGCTGACGCCGGGGATGTCGATGCCGCGCGCGGCGACATCAGTGGCAACGAGGATGCGCGCTTCGCCCGCGCGAAATGCCTTGAGCGCGCGTTCGCGCTGGTTCTGGCTCTTGTTGCCATGGATCGAGACCGCGCTGAAGCCGTCTTTTACGAGGTCTTTCATCAGCTTTTCCGAGCCGTGCCTGGTGCGCCCGAAGACCAGCGCAAGCCCCTCGGGGGCGGCGCGCAGGTGTGCCTTGAGCAGGCGGATCTTGTCGGCGCGGCTTTCGGCCCAGTGCACGCCCTGGGTGATCTTGTCGGCGGGCTTGCCGACGCGGGCGGCCTCGACACGCATCGGGTCGGTGAGATAGGCGGCGGCGATTTCGGCCATCTGTTTCGGCATGGTGGCCGAAAACAGCATGGTCTGGCGCGGGGTTCCCAGAGCGGGGGCGATCCGGCGCAGGGCGTGGATGAAGCCCATGTCGAGCATCTGGTCGGCCTCGTCCAGCACCAGGAAGCGCGCGGAGTCGAGCCGCAGGGCGCGCCGGTCCATGAGGTCGATGAGGCGGCCGGGCGTGGCCACGAGGATATCGGTGCCGCGGGCGAGGGTCCGGGTCTGCCGGTTGATCGAGGCGCCGCCGACCACGGTCGTCACCTTCATCCGGGTGCCTTTGACATAGGTTTCGAGGTTGCCTGCGATCTGGTTCACCAATTCGCGGGTGGGAGCCAGCACCAGCGCCTTGACCGTCTTGGGCGCGGGGCGGCCGGGATGGGCCAGCAGCTGGTGAATGAGCGGCAGGCCGAAGGCGGCGGTCTTGCCGGTGCCGGTCTGGGCGAGGCCCATCACGTCGCGGCCCTCGAGCGCCGGCGGGATCGCCTGGCGCTGGATCGGGGTGGGGGTGGTATAGCCCGCGCTCTCGATCGAGCGCAGCAGTTTCGAATCAAGCCCGAGGCTTTGGAAGGTGGTCATGTCATTCTTTCCGGCGCGTCTGGCGCCTGCGGCGGGTACGCCGCTACGGGTTCGGGCCTGCCTCGCTGCGGGGCACCTGCCCCGCCGCCGTCCGGCCCCTGTCCGCCCCGCGTGATCTGGGAGAAGTCTGGCCGGTGCGCCGCGCAGTCGCTCTGCCCGGTCCGCACCTTGCCCGCCCTGGCTGTGGCCTGCTGCTCACGCGGCAGCGGGCGGGGTGAGGGCCCTATTTCAGCCTGCGGGTGCGGTGTCAATACCTGTTTCGGGATTGTTCCGGCGGGGATGCTCCGAGTCCGCTTGAAAAATAAACTATATAACTAGTTTAATGGCATGATAAACGAGAGAATCATCGCCAGCAGCTTTTCGGCCCTGTCCCATCCGCTGCGGGTGCGGATATTTGGCTACCTGTTGACCTGCCAGCCCCGGCCGGTAGCTTTCGGGGTGCTGAGTCGGGAGCTGGACATCCCGGCCTCGACCCTGGCGCATCACCTGCGCGAGATGGAGGCGGGGCAGGTCGTGACCCGGCGCGCGGCCGGGCGGCGCACCCTGTTTGCCCCGGATCTCGCCCATCTGCGGGGGGTGCTGAGCGACTTTCTCGAAATCTGCTGTGCCGGCGACACCCAGCCAGTCGAAAGGAAAACCCGATGACCCGTCTTCAGTCGCAGGCCCTGCTGATCGGGGCCACGCTTGCCATGACCGCCCTGTTCGTCCTGACACGGGGCAGTCCGTATCAGGAGGCGCTGCTGAGCGGGGCGGCGGTCGTGCTGACCCTGCTCTCGGTGCTGCTCGAGCGCCTGGCGCCGTTTCGCCCCGCCTGGAACCAAAGCCGGGGCGACCTGCCCGGCGACATGGGGGCGGCGCTCGTCATCCTGGGCATGTTGGAGCCGTTGCTGAAATGGCTGACCCCCCTGGCCCTGCTATGGCTGCTGCCCGAATTCGAGGGGCTGCAAGCCGTCTCGCGCGCGCCGCTCTTCGTGCAGGTAGCCGGGGCGCTGCTGCTGACGGAGCTGGGCGCCTATCTTGCGCACCGGGCCCATCACGCATTCGCCCCGCTCTGGGCGCTGCACGCAATGCACCACGCCCCCGAGCGCCTCTATACGCTGAACAATTTCCGCTTCCACCCGCTCAACTACATCCTCAACCACCTCCTCATGCTGGTCCCGGTGCTGATGCTGGGCTTCGAGTCCGAGGCGGTGGTGGCGGTGCTCGCCATCACCCTGCCGGCGCTGCTGCTGCAGCATTCCAATATCGCCTTCGATTTCGGCTGGCTGGACGGCTTCGTGAACACCAACAGCCTGCATCGCTGGCACCATTCGACGAGGGAAGCCGAGGGCAACCGGAATTTCGGCCGGGCGCTGTTCATCTGGGACCGGCTGCTGGGCACCTATCACAACCCGAAGGCCGGATCGGCGCCCGAGGCGGTCGGCCTGTTTGCCGCGTCGCGGAATTATCCCGACGCGGGCAGGATTTTTGCCCAGCTCGGCTATCCGTTCAGCCGGGAATGTTGCGCAAGGAGCTGACGGGCAAGGCCGAAAGGCGGGAAATGGGGTCACGCGCCCCCTTTTCCCCGACGCCCGCCTGCGCTAAGAGGCGCCGGATGATTTGGACAGGAGGCCGTGATGGGCTATCGGGTCGTTGTGGTCGGCACCACCGGGAATGTGGGCCGCGAAATGCTGAATATTCTGGCCGAGCGAGAGTTTCCGGCCGACGAGGTGGCGGCACTCGCCTCGCGCCGCTCGCTCGGCACCGAGGTGAGCTATGGCGACAAGACCCTGAAATGCCAGGACCTTGACGCATTTGACTTCGAGGGCTGGGATATCGCGCTGTTTGCCATCGGCTCGGAGGCGACCGCCAGATACGCCCCGCGCGCGGCCGAGGCCGGCTGCGTGGTGATCGACAATTCATCGCTTTACCGCTACGAGCCCGACATCCCGCTGATCGTGCCGGAGGTGAACCCGGAAGCGATCCACGATTATCGCAACCGGATGATCATCGCCAATCCGAACTGCTCCACCGCGCAGATGGTGGTGGCGCTGAAGCCGCTGCATGACCGCGCCCGCATCCGGCGCGTGGTGGTGGCGACCTACCAGGCGGTCAGCGGCGCGGGCAAGGCCGCCATGGACGAGCTTTGGGACCAGACCAAGGGCATGTATGTGCCCGGCCAGGAAGTGGCGCCCAAGGTGTTTACCAAGCAGATCGCCTTCAACGTGATCCCGCATATCGACAAGTTCCTCGATAGCGGCGACACCCGCGAAGAATGGAAGATGATCGCCGAGACCAAGAAGATCCTGGACCCGGCGATCAAGGTCACCGCCACCTGCGTGCGGGTGCCGGTTTTCGTCGGCCACAGCGAGGCGATCAACATCGAGTTCGAAGACTTCCTCGACGAGGACGAAGCCCGCGAGATCCTGCGCACCTCGCCGGGCCTCTTGGTGGTGGACAAGCGCGAGGATGGCGGCTACGTCACCCCGGTCGAGGCGGCGGGCGACTTCGCCACCTTCGTCAGCCGCATCCGCCAGGACGTGACCGTGGAAAACGGTCTCAACCTCTGGTGCGTCTCCGACAACCTGCGCAAGGGCGCGGCGCTCAATGCCGTGCAGATTGCGGAACTGCTGGGGCGCGAGGTGCTGCGGAAGGGGTAAAGGTCAGAAGGGCTCGATCAGATCGAACGCCGCCGCCGCATCGCGCTTGCAGGTAATGTGAGACATGCGGTGCGGATGCCCCGGCATGGCGCAGCCGAAGCGGCGCACCAGCCGTGAATAGGCAAAGCCGATTTCGGAGCCCTTGCACAGGCGCGCACCGTCCGAAAGCCGGTGCAGGGTGAGACCGCCCCCGGCAGGGCGTAGCTCGTATCCGTGCCGGGCAAGGCGGGCCTGCAGGTCCCGCCAACCAGAGGCGGCGGCCATGTCGCTGGCGAGGAGTCGCTGCAGGCGGGCGACGAGCCGCTCATCCGCCCGATTGGGCGTCTTCGCGTTGGCGTGCCTTCGCAGCTCCTTTGCCAGCAGGTCGCGCAGGACCTGCCCCGGGGTCACATCCTTTTCCTTGCCAGCGTCATGAAGCGCCTCGGCCATATGGCGCGGCAGTTTCAGCGTGAGGGCAACCATCTCTTCCATGCGCCCATGATCGGCGCTTTTGATTAAGAAACGGTTACTCGCGCTTGCTCAAATACTCGCCCAGAAGGTTCGCACCAGGTGGAAGAATACCGGCGCGGCGAAGACGACGCCGTCGAGCCGGTCGATGAAGCCGCCCTGGCCGGCCACCAGCTGGCCCCAGTCGCGCACGCCCTTGTCGCGCTTGATGGCGCTCATCACCAGCGCGCCGAACAGGCCGGTGGCGGTGATGACGGCACCCATGAGCGCGGCCGCCGCGGGCGCGAAAGGCGTGAGCCACCAGAGCCCCGCGCCCAGAGCCGCCCCCGAGGCGACCGCGCCGGCAAAGCCCTCCCAGGTCTTGGAAGCCGAGAGCGCGGGGGCGACGGGGTGGCGCCCCCAGAGCTGGCTCCAGGCATATTGCAGCGTGTCTGTCAGCTGCACGATGATCACCAGAAAGGCGATCAGCAGCAGCCCCTTGCCCTCGAACCCTGCGACATGCCGCGACAGAAGCGCCGGCACATGGCTTGCCGCATAGACGCAGATCATCAGCCCCCACTGGTTTTCGCCCACCCGGGCGAGGAAGCGCTCCGACGCGCCGCGGATCACGCTCAGCACCGGCAGGTAGAGGTAAGCATAGACCGGGATGAACACGCTGTAGATCCGGTACCAGTCCATGTAGACCAGCAGGTATTGCACCGGCAGGACCACGAAGAACGCCGCGATCAGCGCCCAGTGGTCGGCCCGGCTCTTCTGGGTGAGGGTGAGGAATTCGCGCAGCGCGGCGAGTGATATGACGGCAAACAGCACCACCACGCCGCCGCGCCCGCCCAGCATCGCCAGCGCCAGGAGCGCGGCAATCGCCCACCAGGCGCCGATCCGCGCGGCGAGGTTCTCGACCAGCACGTTCTGCCCCTCGGGGCTGAGCCAGGCACGGAGCAGGGCCGCGCCCGCCCAGGCAAGGATGAGCAACAGGAAGACGCCATTGAGCAGCCAGGAGAATTCAGCGCCGTTCATCGGGAGCCTCCACCTGATCGGCAAGCGCCAGGAGCGCCGCATGGGCGCGGGCGAGAAAGGCGGCCTTGTCCTCGCCCGGCGCCAGGTGCAGCGGCGCGCCGAAGCTCACCGAGCAGATCAGCGGCACCGGCACCACCTCGCCCTTGGGCATGACGTGGTTGAGGTTCTGAAGCCAGGTCGGCACCAGGTCGATCTCGGGACGCGCGCGGGCGAAGTGGTAGAGCCCGGTCTTGAAGGAGAGCAGCCGCTCCGGCCCCATGTTGCGCTTGCCCTCGGGAAACAGGATCAGGCTCGCCCCCTCGTCCACCGCCCGGCACATGAGTTCGACCGGGTCTTCGCTGCGCGTCTCGGGGTTGCGGTCGATCAGCACGGCGCGAAACACGTCGCGCCCGACAAAGGCGCGCAGGCGCGATTTCAGCCAGTAATCGGCCGCCGCCACCGGGCGGGTGCGCGCGCGCAGGGCCGCCGGGAGCGCGGTCCAGAGTAGCACGAAATCGGCGTTGGAGGTGTGGTTGGCGAAATAGAGCCGCTGGCGGGGGATCGGTTCGGTGCCGATCCAGTTGATCCGCGCGGCGGTCAGAAAGCGGGTGAAAAGGGCAATCGCATTACCGACCATGCGCGCCAGTGCTCCGGTCAGCGCCGTGCGTATTTTGCCCATAATTGCCATTGCCTACCTCCGTGTCCTTGGTAGCGCAGCCGGGCCACCCGTCACAAGCCCGCGGCCGGGCGATGATTTTTCTGCGAAAAATCGTTTGCCGCGCGCCTGTCGCTCTTTCGGCAAGTCGGGCGGATTGTCAGCCCTGCCCGGCGCGGCTATCACTCGGGGGTCACCTGCTGGGAGGGAGTCATGCCCGTCATCACCGAGATCGAAGATCTGCGCCGCATCTACGAGCGCCGTGTGCCGCGGATGTTCTACGATTATGTGGAGACCGGATCGTGGAGCGAGCAGACCTTTCGCGAAAACAGCTCCGATTTCGGCAGGATCTATTTCAAGCAGCGCGTCGCCATCGACATGACCGGGCGCTCCACGGCGAGCCGGATGATCGACCAGGATGTGGCGATGCCGGTGGCGCTGGCTCCTGTCGGCCTCACCGGCATGCAGGATGCGGATGGCGAGATCAAGGCGGCGCGCGCGGCGGAGAAGTTCGGCGTGCCCTTCACCCTTTCCACCATGTCGATCTGCTCGATCGAGGACGTGGCCGCGCATACCGAAAAGCCGTTCTGGTTTCAGGTCTATACGCTCAAGGACGACGAATTCAACAAGAACCTCTTTGCCCGGGCCAGGGCGGCGAATTGCTCGGCCATTGTCATCACCGTGGACCTGCAGCTTCTCGGCCAGCGCCACAAGGACCTCAAGAACGGCCTCTCCGCCCCGCCCAAACTCACCCTGCGCACCATGGCCAATCTGGCCACCAAGCTCGGCTGGGGGATCGGGATGCTGGGCACGAAGCGGCGCTTCTTCGGCAATATCGTCGGCCACGCCAGGGGGGTGACGGACCCTTCGTCGCTTGCGGACTGGACCGCGAGCGCGTTTGACCAGAGCCTCGACTGGGAGCGGATCAGGGAATTTCGCCGGATGTGGGACGGGCCGCTGATCCTCAAGGGGATCATCGAGCCGGAAGACGCGGTGAAGGCGCTCGATGTGGGAGCGGATGCGATCATCGTTTCCAACCACGGCGGGCGCCAGCTTGACGGCGCGCTCACCTCGATCCGGGCGCTGCCGCGGGTGCTCGATGCGGTGGGCGACAGGATCGAGGTGCATCTGGACAGCGGCATCCGCTCCGGCCAGGACGCGCTGAAGGCCCTGGCGATGGGCGCCAGGGGTACCTATATCGGCCGCGCCTATATCTACGGGCTCGGGGCCATGGGCGAGGGCGGCGTGACAAAGGCGCTCGAGCTGATCCACAAGGAAATGGACATGACCATGGCGCTGTGCGGGCGCACCGACATCAACGACGTGGACCGGTCGATCCTGCATATCCCGCGCGGCTTTTCCGGCGATTGGGAGTAGGGTCGGGCGGGGGCGCTGGCCGTTGCGCCAGAGGCGCACCCTCTGCTGTGCCGCGCCAGGGGCGCACCCTCCATTACGCTGCGCCGGGGGCGCCTCGATGGCGCGCCATGAATGCGGCGGCTCCCCGGAGTATTTGGCGAAAGGCGAAAGGGGCGCGTGGGGGCTTCCCTTCGTTGCGAATCCCCTCTATAGGAGCGGCTTCACGCGCCGGCACACCCTTGGAGGGCCGCGCTCAAGCAGAATTGGAGAAGTACCATGGCAGGAAAGATCCCTGATCTGATTGCCTCGGAACGGACGGGGACAGGCAAGGGGGCCGCCCGTCAGGCACGCCGCGAGGGGCTGGTTCCGGGGATTGTTTACGGTGGCGGACGGGACCCGCTGCCGATCAACATTCCGTTCAACGTGCTGATGAAGCATCTCAAGCGGGGCCGCTTCCTTTCGACCCTGTTCAATCTCAAGGTCGAGGGACATGAAGACGTGCGGGTGATCTGCCGCTCCGTGCAGCGCGATGTGGTCAAGGACCTGCCGACTCATGTGGACCTGATGCGCCTGCGCCGGACCTCGAAGGTGCGGCTCTATATCCATGTGAATTTCGAGGGCGAAGATGCCTGCCCCGGCCTGAAGAAGGGCGGCGTGCTCACCGTGGTGCGCCCGGAGGTGGAGCTGGAAGTGACCGCCGGCGACATCCCGAATCACCTGACCGTGCATCTCGAGGGGCTGGAAGTGGGCGACGTGATCCACGCTTCCGACATCGCCCTGCCGGAAGGGGCGCGCCTGACCATCGAGCGCGATTTCGTGGTGGCCAACATCTCGGCCCCGTCAGCGCTGCGTGCCTCGGATGAAGAAGAAGGCGAAGGCGGCGAGGAAAGCGCCGAGGAAGGCGCGGAAGAATAGCGCTTCCTTTGTTTCCTTTCCGGTGAACCGGCGAATCGAGCGGGGCCCTTCCGGGCCCCGTTTGTCTGTCCGTTGTCTGCCCGGAATGTGTCCGGGTCAGGATGCGATCCGGGAAGCGAAAGCCCGATGCGGGGCTTTATTGCCCCGGCACCACGGTCAGGCCGAGTATCCGCCAGTCCTGCATTCCGCCGCGGTAGTAGCTGATCCTGTCGGCCGGGTAGCCGGCAGCGATCATGGCGCGGATCGCGGTGGGGCTCTGGCCGCACCACATGCCGTTGCAGAACAGGGCAACGGGTCTGGCCCCCGCGCAGTCCCAGCCGTCGAAATCGGCTTCGCAGCCCAGTTCGTCCAGCCGGTCGGCGATTTCGCTCCAGGGGATCGACACGGCACCGGGGATGGTGCCGTCCGTGTACCATTTCGGGGTGCGGCTGTCGACGAGCACGGCCTCGGGATCCTGCAGGATTTCAAGCACTTCCAGTTCGCCGATGGTGCGCACGCCCTCGGCCGAGCTGATCGGCTGGATGCAGAAGGGTGGGCAGGGGCGGCTGATGCGCGCCCATTCGCCGCTGAGCGTGGCGCTGGTATCGGGGTTGCGGGCGATCGTCACCGGGCCCTGCGGCGTCTGGACCGTGACGGAGGGCAGGTCGGGGCGGATATGCACGGTTTCTCCGGCCGTGGCCGGTACCGAGAAGAGCGGCAAGGCGAGCAGGGCAAAGAGGCCGAGCAGGGTGGTGAGGGCTCCGGGGATTTGCATGTCTTCTCCTCTTTCGGTTTCGTTCGGATTTTCTTTCGGGCATGGCCCGTCGGTTTGCCAGGGCGTCGCTGTCGGCTTGGTTGCCGGCTTGCCGCGGTCGGCGCCATTGTCGCGCCAGTGCCGCGCCATTGTAAAGGGCTGCGGGATGCGAAATGCTGTCGGGGGCGAAGGCCCGTTTTTCGACAGATATTCACTGATGCCATGCAAGGGATACCGGGATGTTCCTTCGTATTGCACCTGCCGCCGTTCTTGTCCTTCTGGCTGCCTGCACCACTCCGCAGGAGGCCTGCATATACGATGCGCAGAAGGAATTGCGCACCATTCCGGCGCGTATCGACACCGCCCGGGGCAATATCGACCGCGGTTATGCGATTCACCGCCAGGTGGTGCCCTATACCTATGCCGCGATCTGCCATACCGATGCCGGGGAGGCCTATCAGTGCGAGCGGAATGCCACCCGGATCCAGGAGACGCCGGTGAGCATTGATCTTGGCGAGGAGCGGGCCAGGCTTGCGCGCCTGCGCGCGGCCCTGCCGGCGGCGCACAGGACGGCCGAGGCCCGATTCGTCGAATGTCGGCGCGTATATCCGGAGTGAGGCGGGCTGGGTACGGGGCGATCCCGGCGGTGGGGGCTTCGGGGCGGCGCGCTTCTTTTATTCCGATAATTTGAAAGGTTAAGTATCCGTTCACGGCCCTGTGCTACACCTGATCCCGGGTGAACAGAGAGGTGGTGGGATGACTGCGCAATCAAACGCGCCGACCGTCATTATCAAGAAGGTGAAGAAGGTCCAGGGCGGCGGCCACCATGGCGGTGCCTGGAAGGTGGCCTATGCCGACTTCGTGACCGCGATGATGGCGTTCTTTCTGCTGATGTGGCTGCTCAATGCGACCACGGAAAAGCAGCGCAAGGGCATCGCCGATTACTTTTCGCCGACCATTCCGGTGAATCGTATATCGGGTGGCGGCGACGGCTCCTTCGGCGGGGACTCGGTCTTTACCGAAGAGACGCTGGCGCGTAACGGCATGGGCGGGATGCCCGAAGTGCCCGGGGCTTCCGGCGAGGCGGGCGAGCGTGCCGAAAGCGCCGAGAGCCGGGAAGCGGAGACCGAGCAGTTGCAGGCGCTTGAGGAGATGCTGACTGGCGCTTCCGGGGAGAGCATGGTCAGCGACGACGTGCTGCGCCACATCGTCACCAGGGTGACGGATGAGGGGCTGATGATCGAACTGTTCGATATCGAGGGTGACCCGCTCTTTCAGGAGGGAAGCGACCTGCCGCGGCCGGTCATGCGGGAGCTGGTGCTGATGATGGCCGAGGTCTTCGGCCTTGTGACGAACAGGATCGCCATTGCCGGGCATGTGCAGGCGCAACCGGTGGTCGTGGCCCGAAACCCGACCTGGGAGCTTTCCGCCGCTCGGGCCGATGCCACGCGCCGGCTGCTCGAAGAAGCCGGCCTGGACGGGGAGCGGGTGCAGCGGGTGACGGGCTTTGCCGATCGCGAGCCGGTCACGGCCAATCCGATGGCCACGCGCAACAACCGCATCGTCCTGGTGCTGCTGCGCTCGGATCTGTGAGGAATCCGCGTCAAAAGGATAAGATTTTATCTGTTAGGTGCCTGTTAAGAGGCTTCGTGTAAGCCTTCTGGCGGACAGAAATGATGCAGCAGAAAGGCGCACCATGACCATATCCTCCGCCCTGAGCGCCGGCGTTGCCGGACTGAATGCAAATGCGACCCGCCTTGCGACCATTTCCGACAACATCGCCAATTCCGGGACCTTCGGCTACAAGCGGGCCAGTGCCGACTTCCAGAGCCTCGTGATCTCCAGCGCATCCGGGGCCGGACAGTATTCCGCCGGTGGTGTCCGCGCCTCGGCCAGCCGCCTGATCGACGAACACGGCCCCCTGGTGGCTACGTCCAATGCCATGGATATCGCCATTGGCGGGCGGGGAATGTTGCCGGTGACGACTGCGGTGTCACTGGGTACGACCAGCGGCGACAAGCCGATGATGATGACCACGACCGGCTCGTTCCGCACCGATTCCAATGGCGTGCTGATGACCGACAGCGGTCTCGTCCTGCTGGGCGTGCCCGCGGATGCGGACGGGAGCGTGCCGACCTTCGCGCGTGATACGGTTGCCGATCTCGAACCGGTGGTGATCAATGCCAACCAGACGGCCGGCGACCCGACCACGGAGATGAATCTCGGGGTCAATCTTCCGGCCGTGGATACCGAAGCCGGCGCGAGCGGCGATACCCTGCCGCTCTCGGTCGAGTATTTCGGCAATCTCGGCACGTCCGAATCCCTTGACATCGAATTCACGCCGACGGTGCCTGCCACCGGCTCTTCCAATACCTGGACCATGGTGATCAAGGATTCCGCTTCCAATGGCGCGACAATCGGGGAATACACACTGGTATTCGATGACAGCCGTACCAATGGCGGCACCTTGTCTTCGGTCACGGTGGTTTCCGGCGGGTCATATGATTCTACGACCGGAGAACTCTCCCTGACCGTGGCCGGCGGACCCCTGGCAATGACCATCGGAAAGATCGGCGACCCGAACGGGCTCACCCAGCTTTCCGATTCCTTCGCGCCTACCTCGATCACCAAGGATGGTTCGCCCGTGGGCAACCTGACCGCAGTCGAGATAGATGCCCAAGGGTACATTACCGCTACCTATGACACGGGGTTCACCCGCACGATATATCAGATTCCCCTGGTAGATGTCCCCAATCCGAACGGTCTGCTGTCGCTGTCCAACCAAGCCTATCAGGTCTCGCCGCAATCGGGTTCGTTCTTTCTGTGGGATGCCGGCGACGGGCCGACGGGTGAGGTGGTGGGCTTCGCCCGAGAGGGCTCGACCACCGATGTGGCCGGGGAACTGACCAATCTGATCCAGACCCAGCGAGCCTATTCCTCGAACGCCAAGGTGATCCAGACCGTGGATGAAATGCTGCAGGAGACCACCAATATCAAGCGCTGACCCTGAGCGCCGGAAGGAGCCCTCCCGATGAGCATCTCCGGATCCCTCTACAATGCCCTCTCCGGCCTCACCGCTTCTGCTCGTGCTGCCGAGGTGGTCTCATCCAACGTCGCCAATGCGATGACCGAAGGTTACGGGCCGCGCAGGCTCGAGCTTTCGTCACGCGTGATCGGCCCGTCCGGATACGGAGTCCGTGTCGATGGGGTCGTGCGGGATGTGGATGAAGGATTGATCGAGGACCGGCGTCTTGCTCAGGCCAGCGTCGGCTATGGCGATGCCAGGTCCGCCTTCTTCGCCGAGCTTGAGCAGGTACTCGGCACTCCGGACCAGCCCGGTTCGCTTTCCGGGCGGCTGGCCCGGTTCGAAAGCGCTCTGATCGAGGCCAGCGCCAATCCCGCAAGCGAGGCCCGGCTGGGTAACGTGTTGAGCGCGGCACAGGGGCTGGTCGGGCAGTTGAACCGGTCTTCTGCCGCCATTCAGGCCGCACGCATGGATGCCGACCACTCCATTGCCACCCAGCTTGAAAAGCTCAACTCCGGCCTGAAGACCGTCGAGAATATCAATATAGCCATCCAGGAAAGCCTGGCTCGCGGACAGGACCCCTCGTCGCTGATGGATCTGCGCCAGAGGCATATCGACGATCTCTCATCGATTGTTCCCCTGCGCCAGGTTCCGCGCGAGAATGGCAAGATCGCGCTCTTCACTCCGGGAGGGGCGATTGTCCTGGATGGGCGTGCCGCCACCTTCGGCTTCAGCCGGACCAGCACGATCGTTCCGGAAATGCGCGTGGAACTGGGCGTCCTTTCCGGCCTGACGATCAATGGCAATGCGGTCGCCACTTCCGGCGCGCGCAGCCCGATCGCCGGAGGCTCCTTGGCGGCCCTGTTCGAGATTCGCGATGAAAATGCGGTGAGTGCACAGACACAGCTGGACGCCCTGGCGCGCGATCTGGTCGAACGCTTCCAGGATCCGGCGCTTGATGCAACCCGCGCTTCGGGTGATCCTGGCCTGTTTACCGATGCCGGTACGACCTTCGATCCGGCAGACGAGGTAGCGCTTTCCGAGCGCCTCAAGGTCAATGCTGCGGTTGATCCAGCGCAGGGCGGTGCCACCTGGCGCCTGCGCGACGGTCTCGGAGCGGCAGTGCCCGGCGATGTCGGCAACGGAGCCCTGCTCTCCGACATGACAGCGGCGCTGAGCGCCAGACGGACGCCCGCTTCCGGCGGTTTCAGCGGTGCTGCCCGCAGCGCCAGCGGCCTGGCCGGCGAATACCTTTCTCTCATCGGCGCCGAACGCCGCGACAGTGAGGCAGAGCTGGGTTTTTCTGCGGCCAGGCATGAGACGCTCAAGATGATGGAGCTGGAAGCTGGAGTCGATACGGATGCCGAGATGCAGAAGCTTTTGCAGATCGAACAGGCCTATGCCGCCAATGCCAGGGTCCTGACCACGGCTGACGAAATGCTTCAGATTCTCATGAACTTATAGGAAACTCGATGAACCTGGTCTCGATAGGTGATCTTGCCCGTATCTTCCAGGGGCGCCAACTGGCCGGCGGCTTGAAGACCGATCTCACCCGACTTAGCCGGGAAATGACCACGGGCATACGCGAGGACATTTCCGCTGCCCTGGCCGGAGATTTCGGCCCGATCTCGGATATCGAGCGCCTGCTGACGACAGCGGAATCGCGAAAAATGGCGGCAGGCGAAGCGGCGTTTGTGACCGACGCCATGCAGACCTCCCTGAAAAGCGTACAGGAAAACGGGCGCGCGCTGAGTTCCGCATTGCTGACGGTACAGAGTACCGATAATGCGGCCACCCGCCAAACCATCGCAGAGAATGCGCGCCAGCGTTTTGCGGTGTTGACCGATGCTCTGAATGCCCCGGCCGGGGGGCGGACATTGTTCGGCGGCGGGGCGACAGATCGGGCTGCCATCGCAGACGCAAGCTACATGCTGGCCGCCCTGAAAGCGGCGACGGCAGCAGAAACCACCGCTGCTGGAGTGGTGGCTGCGGTGGACGATTGGTTCGATGCGCCGGGTGGCGGTTTCGAGACCGATGGTTATCTCGGATCGGATACGCCAATGGCCGTTTTCCAACTGAGCGAAAATGAGCGGATACAGCCGGATTTTCGTGCCGATGACCCGGCGCTGCGCGAGATGATGAAAGGATTCGCGCTTGCGGCATTGGTGGGGGAGGGGGTGCCGAACGGTAATCCCTCCGGGCAGATCACCCTGCTCCAGACCGCAGGCGAGCGACTGCTCAATGCGGATCAGGACCTGACTGCTCTGCGTGCCGAACTCGGCGTGACCCAGGAGCGAATCGAGGATGCAGACAGTCGCATATCGGCCGAGAAAACATCACTTGAACTGGCCCGGAACCAACTGATCGCCGTCGATCCTTATGAGACGGCAAGCAGACTGGAGGCCGCCTATGGCCAGCTGGAGACATTATACACTGTCACCGCGCGCTTGGCGCGCCTCAATTTTATGGATTTCATGCGATGATATTGCTGCATCGTTACATATGTATCGTAGCGTTGATGCTGCTGGCGTTTCTGCCTGAGCAGGGGCTTGCCGGTCCCTCGATCCGGATCAAGGATCTGGTGGAATTCGACGGCGTCCGGGGCAATGATTTGATCGGTTATGGTCTGGTCGTCGGGCTCAATGGTACCGGGGATGGCATCCGAAATGCACCGTTTACCGAGGATATCATGTCCAACATCCTCGAGCGCCTCGGGGTCAACATCACCGGCGAGCAATTCCGGCCAAAGAACGTGGCGGCGGTATTCGTCACTGCAGAGCTGCCGCCCTTTGCCCGAGCGGGGACACGTATTGATGTGACTGTTTCCGCCATTGGCGATGCCAAGAGCCTGCTGGGCGGTACTCTGATCATGACCCCGCTGACAGCAGCGGATGGCGAGATCTATGCCGTCGCCCAGGGAACGGTCATCGCCGGCGGCGTCTCGGCAGAAGGAGACGGGGCCAGCGTCGTGCAGGGGGTGCCCACGGCGGGGATGATCCCATCGGGAGCGCGGGTCGAGCGCGAGCTCGAATTCGATTTTACCCGGCTGTCCTCGATCCGGCTGGCATTGCGCAACCCGGATTTCACCACGGCAGGCCGGATCGAAAACGAGATCAACGGAAAATATGGGCGGGTCGTGGCCCGGATGCTCGATTCGGGTACCGTCCTTCTGGATATCGGTGCCACCGGAGCGCTGTCGCCAGCCCATGCCATCGGCGAGATCGAGAATCTCACCGTCATTCCGGAAGTCAAGGCCCGGGTGGTGGTGGATCAGCGCTCGGGCACGATCGTCATGGGGGAGGATGTACGCATCAACCGGGTGGCAGTGAGCCAGGGCAATCTGACGCTGCGCATCCAGGAAGAGCCGGTCGTCGTGCAGCCCAACCCCTTTGCCGCCGGCGAGTCGATCGTGGTCCCGCGCACCAGCGCCTCGATCGACGAAGAGCCAGGCACCGGGCTGGCCGAACTTCGCGGGGGGACCACGCTTTCGGAAGTGATTGCCGGGCTGAATGCGCTGGGCGTATCGCCGCGCGACATGATTGACATCCTCAAGAGCATCAAGGCGGCGGGAGCGCTGAATGCGGAATTCATCGTGCGCTGACCTCCCGCAGCGGCAGGGGCGCGGCGGAATCGCATCAGGTCGCATCAGAATGAGCGCCGCGCTCCTCACCGAGTGAGCTCCAGGAGGTGGCCGGATGTGGAACGGGCGCGCAGGCTTCGGGTCTTTCTCCGGGGTCTTTTAGCTTCTGCACGTCGGTTCCGGACCGAGTCGCCAGCGACAATTCCGAGAGAGGGCGGGTTCAGAATTCCACCCCCGCCTGTGCCTTTATGCCGGAGCGGAAGGGGTGTTTTATGAGCTCCATTTCAGTAACCAGATCGGCGGCCTCGATCACTTCCGGCGCCGCATTGCGCCCGGTCAGGATCACATGGCTCATTTCCGGCTTCTCCTCCTGCAGAAAGTTCACCACCTCCGCCACATCCAGGTAGCCGTATCGGATCGCGATATTGATTTCGTCGAGCAGCACCATCCGGTTTTTTGCACTGCGGATCAGCTCCTTTGACTTTTCCCAAGCGGTTCCGGCCATTTCGATATCGCGCTGGCGATCCTGTGTCTCCCAGGTGAAGCCTTCGCCCATGGTGTGAAAGGCGCAGATGTCGCTGAAATGCGCCTGGATCAGATTGCGCTCGCCGCACTCCATGCCGCCCTTGATGAACTGCACCACCGCCGATTGCATCCCGTGGGCAATGGCGCGGAAGATCATTCCGAAGGCGGCTGAAGATTTGCCCTTGCCCTTGCCTGTATGGATGATGATCAGCCCCTTTTCGGTGGTCTTGGTGGCCATGATCCTTTCGCGGGCGGCCTTCTTTCTGGCCATCTTCAGGGCGTGGCGGTCGTTGTCCTGACTCATGTCGTTCTCCCGGTTCGCGGCTTGCTCGCCATGCTACCTTGTGGCCTGACGTATACCTGTGCAACAGAAAACGCGGCACCCCCGGGTGCCGCGCCTGTTCTTTTCGGTTTCGATTTCGGTTTCCGGCAGATTATTCGGCGGGTACCACCTGCTGCGGGGCCTTGGCGAAGTGCTGGCGATTCAGCCGGAAGAGCAGTACCACCATGGCCAGCTGGAACAGAATCGCCAGCCCGGTGACGATCCAGTAGGCGGTGCCGAATTTTTCGATGATGCCGGTGGCGACCAGCCCCTTGTTGGTGAAGAAGAACAGCATCACCGAGAGGGCGACACCGGGGCAGACCAGGGCGTAGGAGCCGGGCGAGGTTTTGGAGCCGAACACGAAGTCGGAGAAATATCTCTGCTGGCGCAGCACCACCAGGCCAAGGCCGAGGAAGGCGAACTGCACCGCCACGATACGCGCCAGGAAGGTCAGGGTCTCGCCGGGCGAGGTATGGCCTTCGAACTGGGTGTGCAGCCCGTGGGCCTGGCGGATGAACATGATCCCCAGGGTGGTCAGGATCGGGATCACGATCATCAGGGTCGGGGCGGCTTCGCGGGCGGTGCCGTAATGCAGCATCGAGTTGAAGGCGACGATCAGTGCGATCACCCCATAGACCACGGCCGCGACGCCGAAGAAGGTCGAGCCGACGAGGCTGATTCCGACAACGGTGGCATTGGTGCTCATGGCGGCAGGGGCGGACAGGCCGACGGCGATCATGGCCAGGGCGAAGACCGGCACCAGCTGGGTGAAGGAATTGTTGGCGGTGACGTCGAACACCCCGCCTCTGGACAGCACCCGGCCAAGGAAATCACCGATGACCGACAGGGCAATCACGCCGATTGCAAGGAATGCCGCCATGGCGAAGGGAAAGAGATATTCGACCGCGCTCCACAATCCGGGGACGAAGACCATCCCGGCGATGAACAGGGCGTTGATCGACATGGCCAGGGCCAGAGGCATGGCCAGCAGGGTGGTCTCGGCGTTTGATTCGCGCAGGGCTCTGAAGGCTTCGGTGGCGCGGAAGGACCTGTAGGCCGAGAGGTTCCAGAACAGGTACTTGAGGTTGAGAAAGGTAAACAGGGCGATGCCCGCCATGGCCAGGAGGATGGCTGCCTTCAGGGCGGCGGAACCGCCGCTGAAGGCAGTCGTGATGTCTTCGAATACCGGCACCGCGCGGCCCGGATGCGGTACCCAGAACAGAAGGTACATGAAGAAGGTGACGGTGAGGCCACCGGCCCCGACCGAGGCGAGGAAGTAGATCGGCGTGTACTTGTCCGCCGGGCGTTGGATGTTCATTGCTGTCTCCGCTTGGTTCATATTCAAGATTGTGAATGTATTTAGGCTGTTCGCCCCCATATGCACCCTGGCAGGATGTCGCAGGCAGGAACGGTCGGCATCCGGCGTCAGGGTCAGCCGCCATTGATTCCCCACTCGCAGTCCGGCGGATCTGCCCTCCAGATGTGTGCAGGGCATTGAAGCGAGTCGGAAAAGAAAACCTTCCAGCACAAGGATTCCGGGCGAACGAGTGCTATTCCTGCGCCCTTGCGTCCGGCCAGGGCGAAAATCCGCCTGCCTGACGGCGCGGGATTGATGGGTCCTGAGCCTAACATTTTGTTAACCATTGCAAGATATCCTGCGGGCAAAGGGGAGGATCGTACTTGCATCGTAAAGCACTCTTGGCGCTGCTATGTGCCGGGCTGTCTGCCTGCGACAGCCCGTCGGTCGCATTCATGGGGGCGGAGAGGACCATGGTCGAAATCGGCGGTTCCCGCTTCGCCGTCTATCGGCGCGACAACAAGGTGGAGGTTTACCGTATCTCGCGCGAAATGCTGCCAAGGCGCAGCGAGGTCCTTGCCAAGGCCGAACTGGCGATCCGCCAGGCCACCGGCTGCGATATCCGCAAGAATTCGCTCAAGGGCGATCAGGCGCTGATGAAGGCAACGCTGGCCTGCGGCGGCGAGGCACCGGCCCCGCCGCTCCCGGTCAATCTCAGCTATGAATGCGATGTGGTGGATACATGGGACATCAGGAGCCTTGCGGTGACCATGGAAGCGATCGAGTGCGAACTGGTCGAGACCTGAGCCGGTCCGCTGAAGCGGCTGGCGAATCATCCGATCCTTGGCTTCCCACGACGTGTCCGGGTCGAAATAGAACAGGTCGAGGTCCTTGATCCCGTATGCCGCCGGCCTGTCGGTCGGGGCGTTCCAGACCCGGTTGCAGATCGCCCCGGAGACCAGCCAGCAATCGGGCAGGCCGATGGCGCGGGCGCGGGCGAGCGTGTCGATCGGAAACGGCGTGGCGCGGATGATACGCTCAAGCTCGGCGCGCAGCGAGGCTTCGGCGCGCCGTCGGGCTCATGGCAGGACCTTGCCCGGGTTCATCCGCCCCTCAGGGTCCAGCGCCGCCTTGAGCGCGCGCATGACGTCGAGCGCCACCGGGTCCTTGCGCCGGGCCATGGAGCCCTTCTTGGACAGGCCGATTCCGTGCTCGGCCGAGAATGTGCCGCCCAGGCGCTTCACCTCGTCCTCGACGCGCTCGGTTATCGCCTCGGCGAGCGCGCCATCGGGGGCGGGCAGCAGCACCGAGAAGTGGATATTGCCGTCGCCCAGATGCGCGACCTCGCTGTGCCCGGACCCCGGCGCGGTCTCGCCCAGCACCGCCTCCATGCGCGCGAGAAAGTCCGCCACCCCGTCCAGCGGCAGGGCGATATCGGTATCGACCCGGTCGGGATAGCTCAGCATCACCTCGGCAGCCGCCTCGCGCCGCGCCCACATTTCGGCCCGCTCCGCCTCGCTGCGCGCGATCACCGCATCCAGTACAGCGCCTTCTTCCATCAGCCCGGCCAGCACCTGCTCCAGGCAGGCAATGACCGGCACCGTGCCGTCCGGCCCCGGTTCGCTGTCATGCCGGGCGGTGGCGCCGACTTCGACCAGAATATTCACCGCATGGGGTTCGCCAAAGGGCGCGCGCGCCTCCGGGTGCAGTGCCAGGTGGCGCTCGATATAGCTGCCGGGCATGTATTCGAAGGCCTCGACCGCCCCGCCTGTCGCCTCCTGCAGGCGATTGAGCAGCCCGAGCGCCTCCGCGAGCCCCGGGGCCGCCACCATCGCCGTGGCAAAGGCGCGCGGTGCCGGCACGAGCTTCAGCACCGCGCGGGTGATCACCCCGAGCGTGCCCTCGGCGCCGATGAACAGATCCTTGAGATCATAGCCGGTATTGTCCTTGTGCAGCGCGCTCATCAGGTCGAGCACCCGGCCATCGGCGAGCACCACTTCGAGCCCCATGCACAGATCGCGCATGTTGCCGTAGCGCAGCACGTTGGAGCCGCCGGCATTGGTCGAGAGCATCCCGCCGATCATGCAGGAGCCGCGCGCGCCAAAGGTCATGGGAAAGCTCAGCCCGTGCCCGGCCGCCGCCGTGTGCAGGCTGTCGAGCACCACGCCCGCCTCCACCACCGCGACCCGCGCTGCCGGGCGGATCTCCTCTACCCTGTTCATCCGCGCCAGCGACAGCATCACCGCCCCCTCCGCCTCGGTGCCTCCCGCGAGCCCCGTATTGCCCCCCACCGGCACGGTCGCCACGTCCGCTTCGGCG
>JALTZY010000046.1 GCA_027045905.1 Paracoccaceae bacterium | reverse complement strand
GGCACGAAGCGCGCGCCACCGGGGATTTTGCCGCCGGACCGGATGCGGCCCCTCCAGCCGCCCCTCCAGGTGTCACCCGGCGCCCCCGGGACGAAGCGCCCCAGACCGCTCGCGCCCCGAAGCCGGGCTCCGGGGCGCGCCATCCCTTCGGCTCCGAAGGGCTCAGATCGGCTTGTCCACCCGCACGGTCACCTGCACCGTGCCCCGGCAGGGGGAGGGCCAGACCAGTTGCACATACTGGTTCTGGGCGCCGGCATTGACATTGACATAGGGCATCGCCGTGACCCGGCTGCCGGAAGCATCGAGGATCTCGCCCTCGGCCACCACCGCCGTCACCGTGCGCGCATTGCCGCCAAAGGGCAGGTAGGCGGACGGGTTCAGAGTCCAGGTGGTCTGGTCCGTGTTCTGGTCGAATTCGAGCGTCACCGGGCACAGGGTAAGCTGCGCGACCCCGGTAAAGGAATTGCGCTCGAAGGTGATGTTGCGCGCCCGCCACGGGTCCAGCCCGGCAATCGAATCATCCACCGATTCCACCCGGTCGATCTGGCCGTTGATCGACTTGAAGGTGTTCTGATTCACATGCAGGCCGGAGATGAAATGGCCGCTGCCATAGGGCTTGACCACGATCCAGCTGAAATAGCTGGCCACGTCATTGGCGGTGAATATGTTGCCGGTGATGGTCAGGCCGCCGAAGCTGTATTCCGAGGCGAAATCGGGGCTGGCATCATGCTCGTTGGTCCATTCGATCCAGCTGTTGTCGATGTAATTGCCGGTCACCACCGACTTGACGTTCTCCTGGGTGAAGACCAGCCCCGCCACCCGCGGCCCGTCGGTGACGTTGTCGCCCTGGAACCAGTGATTTCCCACGATCAGGTGGCCCGAGCCGTGCAGCACCCCGGTCGTCCCCATGCGCTGGAAGCGGCTGTCGCGGATCTTGGCGTCGTTGGCATTGACATTGAACCCCACCGAGACGCGCGCGGTGGCGGCAAGGGCCTGCTCGCTGGAGATGAACTGGCAGCGATCGATATGCAGGTCCTGGCAGCCGGTCCCGTGCGAGGTGATGCCCTTGTGCCTGGGCTTGACGAAGAAGCAGTCCTTGATCTGGAAGTTTTCTCCGGAAGGCGCCAGGAGGATCGAGTTGGAAAAGCCGTTGTTCTGAAACTCGATCGAATCCAGCACCATCCGGTTGATCTGGGCGAATCCCGAAAAGTCGAGAATGTACTTGTAGCGGGTGAAGGTGTAGCTCTGGGTCGCGGCCGGACCATAGAGGGGCTGGCTCAGGGTCAGGCTGCCCGCGCCCACATTCACCTCCTTCACATAGACTTCGCGCCCTACCCCGGTGCCGGTGACCTGGGCGCCGGGCTGGATATTGGCGATATTGGTGACCCCGGTGAGCTGAAACGGATTGGCCGGGTTGTAGGAGCCGTCCGAAATCACCACATCCGGGTCCCAGCTGGTCGAGGAGGTGGCGTAGAACTGCCCGTTGCGGATCACCCGGCGGATCAGGAAGGAGGTCTGGTTGCCCACCGCCGCCTGCATGTCGATCGGCGCGTCGATGTCGATGCGGCGCCCGCCCAGATCGAGCGTGTCGTGATCGGTATAGTTCAGCAGCGCCTGGAACGCCTTCCTGAAGGCCAGCACCTCGTCGCCGAATGCGTCGATATAGGTAGGCAGGTTGAAATTGCGGATCAGCGAAAGGCGCGCCGAATCCGGCATCACCAGCGTGCCCTCGAAGCGCACCGGGCTGTCGATCGTGGTGTCGGAACCGATGTAATAGGTACCCGCGCTGACCAGCAGGGTGCGCCCGTTCGCGACGGCATCGGCGGCGTCGAAGGCGGCCTTGTCGTCCGTCACCCCGTCGCCGACCGCACCGTAGTCGCGCACATCCACCACGTCGAGCATCTTGCGCAGGAAGGCATCGGTGATGTCCTCGATGATGATGTCGTCGATACGCACCACGCCGCCATTGGAGCCGGTGAGATCGAGGCCGAAATGGCCATAGGCCACGTCCTGCCCCCATACCATGTCCACCCCGCCGCGATTGCCCAGGCCGACGATCGCCGAGACCTCGACCACCTCGCCATAGGTGTCGAGCGTGACCGAAGGGCCGGTTTCCACATAACCGGCGGCGTGGGTGCCGTCGGCCCTGCCCGCCCAGCCGGCGATGCGCACATCGGGAAAGGCGCCGCTCACCGCCTTGACATAGGCGCGGACGCGCAGGTAGCAGCCCGGCTCCATCGGCGTCTGGCCCATCCAGCGCAGCTTCTGCAGGCTCTGGGTCTTCTGCAACTCCAGGCAGCCGCCAAAGTCGCTGTCGGCAGGAACGAAGGCCGCATTGGCCGCGCCGTCATAGGTTGCCGAGCCCGGCGTGCCATCCTCGCTCGACCAGACCGCGAGCCCATCGACGAAGGGAGGCGGCATGAACACCACCCCGTCGGTAATCGTCTTGTTCATCTAATTCCCTTTCAGGTCTGAAATGCACCGAACCCGTCAGCCGGGCCGCACGCCCGCCGCGCGGGGTCCCGGGGAATGGCCCGGAATGGCGAAAGGGGTAGCAAGGGGAGGTTAACGCGGGTTAACACCAGCGTACGCTGCCGCCCCGCGCGGTCGGTGCTCGATTTTTCTTGCGAGAAATCGTGCCGCCGGCGGGGATATATATCGCAAGAGGAAACGGAGCATTCTCTATAACAACCACCGAAAGGCGCGCCGGAGCTCGGTCACCCCGTCGCGGCGGTACCAGCGCCCATGCGCGAGGATGACCCGCTCCGGCGCCCAGGCGATCATCCGCTCCACATCGGCGCGCGCCGCGCGCCGACCGCGGCGAAAGCTCAGCCGCATGTCCAGCGGCGCCTTGCCGTCCGGGTCCAGCACCCCCGCCAGTCGGGCAAGCGGGCGCAGACACCAGGGCAGCTTCTGCGCCTCGAAATTCTCGATCAGGTCGGTCAGGATCAGGCTGCGGCTTGCGCGGTGAAAGAACACCGCCTCGCGGTGCAGGCGAGAGCCGCGCACGATCATCTGGTCGATCTCTCCCGCCCAGGCGGCCGGTGCCCCTCCGCTCAGCGCATGGTCGAAATGGAGCCGCATCCCCTGCCTTGCCGCGCGCGCCTCGACCCCGGGCGCCGCCCAGGTCTCAGCCTCGGGGAAGCGCGCGCGCCAGTCGCTGATATATGCGTAGTGGATCCAGTTGGGCGCGACCAGGTGGCGGACCGGTCCCAGCGCTTCGACTGCCTGGGCAAGGTCTGCGCTCAGGCGGGTGGGCGAATGCACCCAGAGCCCGCCGCCCTTCAGCCGGACGATGGTCGCCCTGGTGGGAAAGGCCATCCCGTAGAAGCGGATCGCCGGGCCGTCCACGATCCAGATATCGGGGCAAGGGCCGGAGTCGGGCACCACTGGCTTGGGAGTGTCGAGCGGTTCGTATCCGGTGGGCATGGGCCGAGCATGGCACGAATGGACCACCCGGTCCAGGCCTGCTTGCGCCGGGATCAGCCCAGTTCGCCCGCCAGCGCGCGGTCGATCAGGGCAACCGTCTCCCGGATCCCGTAAAGGGCGATGAAGGAGCCGAAACGCGGGCCCTGGCTGGCACCCAGCAATACCTCGTAAAGCGCCTTGAACCAGGCGCGCATCGGATCGAAGCGCTCGCGCCCGACGCTGAACACCAGCGATTGCAGCGCTTCGGCCTCGGCCGGGCCGTCCCAGGCCGCGAGCTTGTCGCGCAGTTCGGCAAGCGCCTCGCGCTCAAGCGCGCCGGGCGCGCGGTAGTGCTTGTTCGGCGCCACGAAATCCTCGTAATAGGCCAGCGCCCAGCCCACCGCGGCATCGGTATCGGGGTGGCTCTCGGGGCTCGCTTCGGGGGCGTAATTGCGGATGAAGCCCCAGAGGGTCTCCTTGTCCTCGGTGCCGGAGACGCTGGCCAGATTGAGCAGCATCGAGAACGGCACCACCAGGGTGCTTTCGGGCACCTTGCCGGCATGGATGTGAAAGACCGGGTTGGCGAGGCGCTGCTTTTCGTCCTGCCCCGGATAGGCGCGCAACTGCTGGTGGTATTCGTCAACCGCCTTGGGGATCACGTCGAAATAGAGCCGCTTGGCGGTGCGTGGCTTCTGATACATGAAGTAGGAGAGGCTCTCGGCGCTGGCATATTTCAGCCAGTCGTCGATGGAAATGCCGTTGCCGGAAGACTTGGAGATCTTCTCGCCGTTCTCGTCCAGAAACATCTCGTAAACGTAGTGATCGGGCGCGCGCCCGCCGAGGATGCGGCAGATTCGGTCGTAGATCGCGGTATTGGTGGAGTGGTCCTTGCCATACATCTCGAAATCCACGCCCAGCGCCGCCCAGCGGGCGCCGAAATCGGGCTTCCACTGGAATTTCACCCGCCCGCCGGTGACCGGGGTGGTCACTTCCTCGCCGTCTTCCGGGTCGATATAGGTGATGGTGCCGGCGGTCGCATCCACCGACTGCATCGGCACATAGAGCACGCGGCCGGTCTTCTGGCTGATCGGCAGGAAGGGGCTGTAGGTCTTTTGCCGCTCTTCGCGCAGGGTCGGGAGCATCACCGCCATGATCTCGTCGTATTTCTCGACCGCGCGCAGGAGCACCTCGTCAAAGGCACCGGAGCGGTAAAACTCGGTCGCCGAGATGAATTCGTAGTCGAAGCCGAAACGGTCGAGAAAGCGGCGCAGCATGGCGTTGTTATGCGCGCCGAAGCTCTCGTATTCGCCAAAGGGGTCGGGCACGCTTGTGAGCGGCTTTTGCAGGTGCTCGGCGAGCATGCCGCGATTGGGGACGTTGCCGGGCACCTTGCGCATCCCGTCGAGATCGTCGGAGAAGCAGACCAGCCGGGTGGGGATATCGCTGAGCACCTCGAAGGCGCGCCTGACCATGGTGGTGCGCGCCACCTCGCCGAAGGTGCCGATATGGGGCAGGCCCGAGGGGCCGTAGCCGGTCTCGAACAGCACATGTCCCTTTTCGGGCGGACCGTTGCGGTAGCGCTTGAGCAGCTTGCGGGCTTCCTCGAAGGGCCAGGCTTTCGATTGCAGGGCGACGTCGCGCAGGTCGGACATGAGATTCCTCGGGAGATTCCTCGGGTTTCGGCGGAAAGGCCGGCTCAGGCGCTCTCCCTATTGCCCTCGGGCGCGCGCGTCAATATTCTCGCCCCGATCACGGAGCCCGCCATGCCAGACATGCCTCATCCCTTTACCCCCCAGGACGCGCTGATCGCGGTGATGATCGCCGTCTCCGCCTCGGACGAAAACATCCGCACCGCCGAACTGGTCACCATCGAGGCGATTGTCAACCACCTGCCGGTATTCGCCGATTACGATCCCGACCGGATCCGGAATGTGAGCCAGGCGGTGTTTGACCTCTTTGGCGTCGAGGACGGGCTGGACGCGCTGTTCGGCTTGGTGCGCAACAACCTGCCGGAGAAGCTCCGGGAAACCGCCTATGCGCTGGCCTGCGATGTGGCCGCCGCCGACGGGCGCCTGCTCGAAAGCGAGTTGCGCCTGCTCGAAGAGATCCGCCACGAGCTTGCCATCGACCGTCTCCACGCCGCCGCCATCGAGCGCGGGGCACGGGCGCGTCACATGGTGCTGTAAGGCGCCCCCGGGGCTGCCGGCCCCGGCTCCGCCATGCGCCACGATTCTCTGCGAAATCTGCGGAAATCGGACTCTGTCGCATCTGGTTTCGCACCTGCTCAGCCCGGGAATATCCGCGCCATTTCCTCGTCAAACACCTCCCAGCTGAAAGAAGCCTTGTTCCCCGCAATGCCTTCGTAATGGGAGCGCCCCTCGGTATTGGGCAGGCCGGCCCAGATCTTGCCGAGATTGAGCATGAAGGTATGGCGGTCGATCTCGCCGCGCGCCATCCGGTGCAGACCGGCCTCCGCCAGCAGGATGTCTCCCATCCGGTCCTGGAGTTCCGGGCTGAAGACCGTGTCGGGCCCTGCCCCCAGCTGCGCCGCCAGCCGCTTCAGCGTGGGCGGGATGAACTGGTAATAGCCGATTGCATGAGGCTGGCCCGGGGTCGCCTCGATCCAGTCGTATATCTCCCCCAGTGTCATCTGCGTGGGCGGCCTGGGCGGAGCGATCCTGGCTCCGTATTGTACCGCATCATAGCCGCGCACCCCCGCCTCGGCCCGGCCGATCAGCGCCCTCAGCCGGGCGACCGGGCCAAATCCGCCCGCATCTGCGGCCCCGCCTTCCATGGCCTCGGCCATGGCGGCTGCGGCACGGCGCGGCATCCAGGGCGCAAACAGCGAACCCTCCCGTCTGTCGGCAAACAGGCTCGCGCCGGATGACAGCCGCAAGGCCGGCACTGGCTGCGCCGCCCCGGCCCCATCCGTCGCCCCTACTCCGCCCGCCGTCGCACCCACCGCCTCTGCCGCGCCT
>JALTZY010000045.1 GCA_027045905.1 Paracoccaceae bacterium | reverse complement strand
CGCCCGACGTCACCTTCGACGAGGACGCCGCCCGAAACCGCAAGACCAAAGCTCCCCATCAGTCGCAAACGAAAACGCGCAGGATGGTCCGATGACTTCGCAAAATCAATCATCGGCCAAATGATAGCCTTGGGCTGAGCGCCGGCAGCCTTGTTCCGCCCGACCATTGCCGCTACCCTCGTCCGGCGCGACAGGGCCAACAGCAGGCGGGGGGATCCATGGCCTATTCTTCGCGCGAGCGCGTTCTGGCAGCCATCAACCACGAAGAGCCCGATCGGGTGCCGATCGTGCTGGGGGTCTCCAACGCCACCGGCATCAAGATGAAACCCTATCGCGAGATCAAGCGTCTGACCGGGGTCAGCGCGCCGGATGAGTATCTCTACCAATGGCCCGAGCTTGGCACCGCCCTGGTGGACGAGGCCACCCTGCGCCGCCTGCACAGCGATGTGCGCGGGGTGCGCGACCTGGAGCCCGCCCATGTGCTGGCACGCAACCGCGCCCGCCCGCCGCATTCGGACTATATCGACAGCTGGGGCAGCGGAGCGATGGAAATCGCCCCCGGCGAGTGGTTCCCCGGCGTGCATCCCCTGCGCGATGCCACCACGATCGAGGAGCTTGAGGCCTATGAGGGCTGGCCCGACATGCGCGACCCCACCCGTATCGCCCATGTGCGCGCCGAGGCCCGCGCGCTCGCCGAGGCCGGCGAATACGCGATCCTCGCCACGCCTTGGCTCCTGTTCCCCTTCGAGCGCGCCATGGCCATGCAGGGGCTCGAGAGCTTCCTGCTCAACATGGCCCTGCACCCGGATTTCGCCGTTGCGCTGCTGCGCAAGAATGCCGAACTGTGCAAGGAGCTGATGGGCGCCTTTCTCGAAGAGCTCGGCGACAATGTGGACATGATCAAGATCGGTGACGATCTGGGCACCCAGAGCAGCCTGATGATGTCGCCAAAGATGTATCGCGAAATGCTCAAGCCGATCCACGCGGACTTCATCCGCTTCATCAGGGAGCGCACGAAGGCTAGGGTCTTCTTCCACACCGATGGCGATGTGGAACCGCTGATCAATGATTTCATCGAGATCGGCGTGGACATCCTGAACCCGATCCAGACCAGCGCCGGCAGGATGGCGGATCTGGTATCGCTCAAGCGCAATTACGGCGACCGGATCGTGTTCTGCGGGGCGGTGGACACGCACCGGGTGCTGCCCCACGGCACGCCGGACGAGGTGCGCGCCGAGGTGAAGCGGGTGATCGAGGCCCTGGCGCCCGGCGGCGGCTTCATGCTGGGCACGGTGCATACGGTGATGAACGATGTCCCGGCCGAAAACGTGCTGGCCATGGTCGATGCGGTGGAGGAATACGGCCGCTACACCGGCTGAGGCACGGTCGGTCGCGCGGCAGGAAACCCCCGCCGAAGCGGGGGTTCGGTGTCTCCGGTGTGAGGCTCAGTCCAGATCTTCGGGAAGGACCAGATTGAGCACGATGGCGATGATCGCCGCCGGCAGCAGGCCCGAGGTAAGCAGGATCTGCATGGTCTTGCCCACATGCTGCAGCGCTTCGGGCACCAGCTTCAGCCCCAGCCCCAGCGACAGCGCGGTGGCGAAGATCACCATGTTGCGCCGGTTCCAGGTCACCTCCGAGAGCATCGACAGGCCCGCCGATGCGACCATGCCGAACATGATGATCACCCCGCCGCCGAGCACGTTGATCGGTACCGTGTTGATCACCGCGCCGACCTTGGGCACGAGACCGGCAGCGACCAGGAACAGCGCGCCGATGGTGACCACATGGCGGCTCATCACTCCGGTCATGGAGACCAGCCCCACATTCTGGCTGAACGAGGTATTGGGCAAGCCGCCGAATATCCCGGCCACTGCGGTACCCAGACCGTCGGCAAAGGTCGCGCCCTGAATCTCCCGGTCGGTGGCCTCGCGCCCGGCGCCGCCCTTGGTGATGCCCGAGACATCGCCCACGGTCTCGATCGCCGAGACCACCGCCATGAGACACATGCCGATGATGATCGCCCAGTTGATCTCGAAGCCCCATTTGAACGGGCTGGGCAGCTCGAAAATGGCCGCCTTGGAGACATTGGCGAAGTTCACCTGGCCCATGAACCAGGCGACGATATAGCCGGCAATCAGGCCGATCAGCACCGCTGCGATGGAAAGAAAGCCGCGGAAGGTGAATTTGATCGCCAGCGTCACCACGATCACCACCAGCGCCGGGCCCCACTTGGAGAGGCTGCCGAATTCGGGCTTGCCCATCAGCGGCACCCCCCCGGCTGCGTATTTGATGCCGACTTCCAGGAGCGAAAGCCCGATCATCAGCACGATGAGGCCGGTAACCAGCGGCGGCAGGGCAAAGCGGATCTTTCCGATCACCAAGCCCAGCAGGAAGTGGAAGATGCCGCCCAGCACCACCCCGGTCATCAGCCCGGCCATGCCCGCCGTACCGGCACCGGCCACTGCCGGGATCATCACCGGGAGAAACGCGAAAGACGTGCCCTGCACGATCGGAAGGCGCGCGCCCACCGGGCCGAAGCCGATGGTCTGAAACAGCGTCGCGATGCCGGCAAAGAGCATCGACATCTGGATCATGTAGCGCATGTCGGGAAAGCCGAGCGCGCCCTGATCGGAGCCGAAGCCGAAGCCGGCGGCGCCCGCGACGATGATGGCGGGCGTCACGTTGGAGGCGAACATCGCCAGGACGTGCTGCAGACCAAGCGGCACTGCCTGGCCTATGGGCGGCATGTAGTCGGGGTCTTTCAGGCGAGCCCCTGCTGCGGTTGCGTCAGTCATGTTTCTCCCTTTCCTGTGGTTTCGTGATCCCGTTCGCCGGGCTTGATTGTTATCTGGTATGATCCGGTGTTAGCTTATGGTTTTCGGGGGTATTCTACCACATATGGTGTGTCCAGCCAATGTTCCTCCAAATTGTTGCCATCGCCGATCCGGTCGATGACGGCAAAGAGCGCCGGTTCGTCGAGCGGGGTCAGCACTCCGTGCCAGGTGGCGCGCAGGTAGTTCACCCCCTGGTCCGGCGCGGCAATGAAGGCACGGGGGCGGCCGGGGCGGCCGCTTTCGTCGGGCGCGACGATCACCAGCCATTCCGTGGCCTGCATCGGGATGAAGGCCTGCGAGCCGAGCGGGTGGCGCTCGAGCATCCGCAGCCGGTAAGGCAGCGCGCGCGGCCGGGCGCGAAACAGCGAGATCCCGGCCCGGCCTCCGCCAAAGTCGAGCCGGGCGCGGTCATGGAAGCGGTCGGCAAAGCCTTCGTTGATCACCATGTCCGGCTGGCCCACGGCCTCGATCACGTCACCGAAGGGGGCAAAGGCCTCGGCCGTGAGCGGCTCGCACAAGATGGTGCGCCCCGCCCCCGTCATGGCAGCACCAGGTCCGGGTGGCGGTTCATGTCCTTGTAGAGGAGGTAGCGGAAGGGGCCTTCGCCGGTGGCGATGCAGGCCTGCGGGCAGAAGGCCCTCAGCCACATGAAATCGCCGGGGCCGACCTCGACCCAGTCGGTATTGAGCAGATAGCGCGCCGTGCCTTCGAGCACATAGAGTCCATGCTCCATGTTATGAGTCTCGGCAAAGGGGATGCGCCCGCCGGGCTGAAAGGTGACGATGTTCACATGCATGTCATGGGCCATGTCGGCGGGGTCCACGAAGCGGGTGGTGGCCCATTTGTCGCTGATCGGCATCGGTATGGGCGCGTGATCCTGATCGCGGGTGACGAAGGGTGCGGGCGCGGCGATCCCCGGCGCGGGCTGGTAGCGCTTGCGGATCCAGTGAAATTGCAAGGGCGCCGAGCCGGTGTTCTCGACCGCCCAGCCCGCGCCCGGCGGCAGATAGGCATAGCTGCCGGGGGCAAGGGCGTGTTCGCTGCCGTCGATCATGAGCCGCCCGCGGCCCTTGGCGACAAACAGCACCGCTTCGGCGCCCGGATCGGGCTCCGGTGCGTCAGAGCCGCCGCCCGGGGCCAGCTCCACCGCGTATTGGGCGAAGGTCTCGGCAAAGCCGGTCATCGGCCGGGCAATGATCCAGAAGCGGCTCATGCGCCAGCCGGGAAGGCCGGTGGTCACGATGTCGCGCATGGTGTCGGCGGGCAGAAAGGCATAGGCGGGCGTGAAGATGGCGCGGCCCACCGGATCGGCCCCCGCATCGGGCAGACCGCCGGGCGGGAAGGCATAAGCGCTCATGGCAGCACCTCCTTGAGCCGCAGGGCGGCGATGCGCTCGACCTGCCGGCAGGCCTCGGCAAATTCGGTCTCGCTGTCATTGTCCAGCCGCCGCTCGAAGGCGCGGAGGATGCCGGTCTTGTCATGGTCGCGCACGGCGATGATGAAGGGAAAGCCGTGCTTTTTCATATACCTGTCGTTAAGTTCGGTGAAGCGCGCGCGCTCTGCATCGGTCAGGGCGTCAAGCCCTGCGCTGGCCTGCTCGGCGGTGCTTTCGGAGGTGAGGCGGCGCGCGGCGGCGAGCTTGCCGGCCAGATCCGGGTGCGCGCGCAGCACACCAAGGCGCTCCTCGCGGCTAGCGCTGCGAAAGACGCGGGCCAGCGCATTGGCGAGCCCCGTGGCGCAATCGTGGGCCGGACCGAGCTCGAGTGCATGGGCGCGCTCGGCAATCCACGGGGAATGTTCGTACATGCCGCCGAACTTCTCGACAAAGCGCGCCTTGTCCATCCGGCTCGGGCGCTCGAAGCGCTGGTGCGGGTGAGCCCTGGCCCAATGCTCGGCAATGTCGATCCGCCGCGGGGTCCAGACCCCTTCATGGGCCTGGATATGCTCGATGAAGCGGCGGAGCCCGGCGACCTTGCCGGGCCGGCCGATCAGGCGGTTATGCAGGCCGACGGTCATCATTTTCGGCGAGCCCGCCAGCCCCTCGGCATAGAGGGTGTCGAAGGCGTCCTTCAGGTAGCTTTCGAAATCGGCGCCGGTGATCCAGCCGGGGCTGGTGGCAAAGCGCATGTCGTTGGCCTCGAGCGTATAGGGGATGATCAGCTGGTCGCGTTCGCCCACCTCGAGCCAATAGGGCAGGTCGTCGTCATAGGTGTCGGAGATATAGTCAAAGGCTCCGGTCTCGGCCACCAGCCGCACCGTGTTGGCGCTGCAGCGGCCCGTGTACCAGCCGCGCGGGGGGGCACCCACGACCTCTTCATGCAGGCGGATCGCCTCGGCAATGGCGGCGCGCTCCTCGACCTCGCCCATGTCCTTGTGCTCGATCCATCTGAGCCCGTGGCTGGCGATCTCCCAGCCGGCTTCCTTCATGGCCTCGACCTGGGAAGGGTTGCGCGCCAGCGCCGTGGCGACGCCGTAGATGGTGAGCGGGATCCCGGTGCCGGTGAACAGGCGATAAAGGCGCCAGAAGCCCGCCCGCGCGCCGTATTCGTAGATCGACTCCATGTTCCAGTGCCGCTGTCCGGGCCAGGGCGCGGCGCCGGGGATGTCGGAGAGGAAGGCCTCGGAGGCCGCATCCCCGTGCAGGATGCAGTTCTCGCCGCCCTCCTCGTAATTGAGCACGAATTGCACGGCAATACGCGCGCCTCCGGGCCAGCGCGGATCGGGGGGCGTGGGGCCGTAGCCCAGCATGTCGCGTGGGTATCTCATTTTGCGAATCCTGTGCCTGCTTTCTGAATATCGCAAGAATGACGGGAGTTTTTCAAAAAATCCAAGAAAGTGTTTCTGGTCCGACCGTGGGTCGCCTTTGGCGGACGGTTCTGGCAATCTTGGAAAAAAGGGAGGGCTCCATGACGGAAGGCTATCTGACAACCCATGTGCTGGATACGGCGCGCGGTGTGCCGGCCGCAGGGCTCAGGGTCGCGCTTTACCGGCTGAGCGGCGGACGCGAGAAGCTGGTCGAGGCGGTGACCAACGCAGACGGGCGCACCGATGCGCCGATCCTGCCGGCGGAGCGCTTTGCTGCCGGAGTCTATGAGCTGGTCTTTCACGCCGGCGATTACCTGCGCGAGACCGGGCAGGCGGGGGCTGAGCCGCTGTTTCTCGATCAGGTGCCGATCCGCTTCGGCATCAGCGATCCGCAGACGCATTATCATGTGCCGCTCCTGCTTTCGCCCCATGGTTACTCGAGCTATCGCGGCAGCTGAGCGGTTTTGTCCCGGCTGGTGACGGGACGACCCGCCGGGGGGCGCTGCCCCCCGGAGTATTTCTGGAAAGATGAAAGCTCTCATCAGGTTTGAACCGGAGGAATTTTTTATTTCTGTTTTTCAATTGGTTAAGATTTTTTCATCTCATCAGGTTTGAGACTTTTCGGGGGTTTGGTGGGGGTGAATGCTGTTTTGACACCAATTATGGCATGTATTCTTGACCTTCTTGCCTGACGAGCGACATGACGGTTTCGATGGGTCTGCGGCCCATGTTTCTGTATCCCGGATGCGGGCGTTCGGTGTTGTAGTGGACGTGCC
>JALTZY010000044.1 GCA_027045905.1 Paracoccaceae bacterium | reverse complement strand
CGACCCCGCCCCCCGACCCGGATGCGCCACGCCCGCGCGGCGCTGGCCGGGGCCACTTCGCGCGGGCGTGGCGCATCCGGGTCGGGGGGCGGGGTCGGTTCCGGTTCGGGCTCCGGCTCGCTCTGCTCGGGCAGTTCGATCCATTCGAACTGCGCTTCGAGCGTGTAAGGCTCCGAAACCATGCGCCAATTGTCGATCGCCCCGGTGGGGCAGGGGCCGAGGCAGTCGCCGGTGCCGTCGCAGATCGAGGCATCCACCACCACGTTGTCGTCGTTATGGCTGATCGCATCCTTCGGGCAGGCCTCTTCGCAGGCATGGCAGCGGATGCAGATCTCCGGGTCGATCAGGTGCTGGCGGATCATCGGGCAGCTCAGGCGTCGTGGAGCTTCACATATTCGAAGTCGCCCGGCTTGCCGTCAATCCCCATGCGCGGCGGCGCGATCCAGCCGGCATATTCGCCGGGCTCGCGCACCTGCACCATCAGCGAGGCGATGAAATCGCCGTCGGCCTTCGACGGCAGCCATTCGTCGCGCCGCGCGGCCCATTCTTCGGCGCTGAGCACCTCGCCCTCGGGCGTGATCGGCGCGCCGGCATAGGTGCCGATCTTGCGGTGGAAGCCCTCGTGCGGCAGCTTCAGCTCGAACTCGATCCCGGCCTTGCGGATGATCGTGTTCCACCGCTTGACGCCCCCGGCGGCGTCCTTGGTGTAATCGTCGCGCAGGCGCATGTTGATGGCGGTGAGCGCGGGCACGTCCTTGATCACGATCTTGCCGTCGGTGAATTCGCTGACCGGATAGGTGGCGTCGAGCAGCCTGTGGTCATCGTCGATCTTGTGCTCCTGGTAGCGGCCCTTGATGCCGGCATTGAAGGCATTGGCGGCGTTGGTCGAGACTTCGGAGCCGAACAGATCGAGGCTCAGCGTGTAGTGGAGATTGAGCTTCTTCTGGATCGTCGGCAGGTCGATCACCCCGAGCGCGCGGATGCGGTCGATATCGGTGGGATCGCTGATGCCGGCCTCGTTCATCGCATCGCAGGTGCGCTGGATGGTGCGCCCGACGCCGGTCTCGCCGACGAACATGTGATGCGCCTCTTCGGTGAGCATGAAGCGGCAGCTGCGGCTGAGCGGGTCGAAGCCCGACTGCGCCAGCGCCTCAAGCTGCATCTTGCCGTCGCGGTCGGTGAAATAGGTGAACATGAAGAAGGAGAGCCAGTCCGGCGTCTCTTCGTTGAAGGCGCCGAGCATGCGCGGCTTGTCCACCGAGCCCGACTGGCGGCGCAGAAGCTCGTCGGCCTCCTCGCGCCCGTCGCGGCCGAAATACTTCTGCAGCAGGTAGACCATGGCCCAGAGGTGGCGGCCCTCCTCGACATTGACCTGAAAGAGATTGCGCATGTCATAGAGACTGGGCGCGGTCTTGCCGAGAAAGCGCTGCTGCTCGACGCTGGCAGGCTCGGTATCGCCCTGGATCACGATCAACCGGCGCAGCATGGCGCGGTATTCGCCGGGCACTTCCTGCCAGGCGGGTTCGCCGTAATGCTCGCCGCAGGGGATCACGCGCCCCTCCACCTGCGGCGCGAGCAGGATTCCCCAGCGGTATTCGGGCATCTTCACATAGCCGAACTTCGCCCAGCCCTTCGGGTCCACGCTGACGGCGGTGCGCAGATAGACCAGATCTTCGAGAAAGCCGTCGGGGCCGGAGCCCTTCCACCAGTCGAGATAGCCGGGGTGCCACTTCTCCAGCGCCTTGAGCACACGCCGGTCGGAGGAAAGGCCGACATTGTTGGGGATCTTGGTGTCATAGGATACGTCGATATACTGGGACATGTCTGGCTCCTGAAATCTGTCTGAATCCGGGGGGTTATACGCGGCGGCGATCGTATTCGGCGCGCTGGCCGGTGCCGTAGCGGCGGAGCGCGCCGTTTTCGCCCACCGCGTTGGGACGCTGGAAGATCCAGTTCTGCCAGGCGGTGAGGCGGCCGAAGATGCGGGTCTCCATGGTCTCGGGGCCGGCAAAGCGCAGATTGGCCTCCATGCCGGTCATGGCGTCGGGCGAGAAGGACGCGCGCTCCTCGAGGAAGATGCGCACCTCGTCCTCCCAGTCGATATCGTCATGGGCAAAGGTGACGAGGCCCAGCGCGCCGGCCTCTTCGGCCACGAGCGCCTCGCCGATGCGCGCCTGCGCCGCCTCCACCGCCTCGGGGCTGCCGAGAAAACGGGTCTGGAGGCGGGTGAGGTCGTTGGACATGGGATAGGGGCCGAAATTGCCGCGGGTGAGGAGGATCCGCGCCTCGCCCTTCTCCTCCATCCCCTCGAATTCGCCCTCGGCCATGAAGGAGCGGTCTGCCGCGAACAGGATCTCGGCCAGCATCCCGCCAAAGCAGGAGCCCGGCTCCACCAGCGCCACCAGCGAGCGCGAGGTGAGGTCGATGCGCTTGAGCAGGCGCTTCCAGTAGAGCAGGATCTCGCGGGAGAGCCAGTCGTCGCCGGCATGGTCGAGCAGAAAGGCCTCGTGGGCGGCCACCGCCGCCGGGTCGCCCTCGCTGCGAAAGACCAGCACGCCCAGTTCCAGCTCGTTGAAGCGCAGGTGCAAGATCGCGTCGTCAAGCTCGCGGGCGAGTCTGAGCGCCCAGGTCTCGGCGCCCTGTTCGTGCAGATCGGCCACGCTGGCCGGGGCCGGCGCGTCGGGGCCGCGGATGGTGAGGATGGCGATGCCGGCGGCGCGGTCCAGCGCCACGTCGAGCGCCGAATAGGCGAGCCGGTCGGCGGCGATCTCGCGGGCAAGCGGGGTGAGGGCGATGCCTTTGGCATCGGACTTGCCGGCCCCGCCGCCGGCGCGCGCGGCAAATTCGCGGGCGCGCTCGACCACCGCCTCGTCGAAGCGGGCATTGGGCACCACCTCATCGACCAGGTTCCACTTCAGCGCCTTGGGGCCGCGCGCGCCCTCCTCCGTGGCGCAGAACACGTCGGCGATGTCGCGGCGCACCTTGCGCTTGTCGGTCACCCGGGTGAGCCCGCCCGTGCCCGGCAGCACGGCCAGGAGCGGCACTTCGGGCAGAGCGACGTTGGAAGCGCCGTCATCGGTCAGCATGATGTGGTCGCAGGCCAGCGCCAGCTCGTAGCCTCCGCCCGCGCATGAGCCCTTGATCGCGGCGATATAGGTCTGTCCGCTCTCGCGCCCGGCGGCCTCGAAGGCATTGCGGGTCTCGTTGGTGAACTTGCAGAAATTGACCTTGTGCGCATGATCGGCGCCCGCCAGCATGCGGATATTGGCCCCGGCGCAGAACACCCCCTCCTTGCCCGAGCGCAGCACCACCGCGCGCACTTCCGGGTGCTCGAATCGCATCCGCTGCACCGCGTCGGCCAGCTCGATGTCCACGCCCAGATCGTAGGAGTTGAGCTTGAGCTCATAGCCGTCGAACAGCCCTCCCGACTCGTCCACATCCATGTAGAGATGGGCCACGTCGCCGTCATATTCGATGCGCCAGTGCCGGTAGCGGCCCGGCTCGGTCTGAAAGTCGATCCGGTCGTTCATCTGCGCGCCTCCCTGTGATGTGATCCCGTCCGTTCCCGTGCACTATAGTGCAAGGGTCGGGGTTTTGGTAGCCTTTGGTTTTCCACGAGAAAAACGAAAAGTTGATCCATATCAATGCGATGCTCTCCCGCTCCAGGGCGCAATGCATGAAATATAATGCATATCCCCCTGGCGGAGGTGGAATCAGATCCGAAAGCAGAAGGCCCCGGACTTCCGTCCGGGGCCTTCTCGCGCATCCGGCCCGCTGGCCGGGTGCCCTATGGAGCGGGCGATGAGATTCGAACTCACGACCCTTACCTTGGCAAGGTAATGCTCTACCCCTGAGCTACGCCCGCCTCCTTGGGTGAGGCATCATTTAGCGCCTCCCGCCTGCCTCTGCAAGAGGAAAAACGGGGCCGTTTGACCGAATTCCGGGAGCCTTGATATGATATCGCCCTCTTGCCGCGAACGAACAGGAGGCACTTGCCGTAGCAGGTGTGGAAAGGAGGTAGGGAACATGAATGTTGCACGAAATTTCCTTCTGATCGGAGTGCTTTATCTGCTGGTCGGTCTGTTGATCGGCATGTATATGGGCGGATCCGGCGACCGGGCCATGACAGCGGCGCATGCGCACATGAATCTGGTCGGTTTCACGCTGATGGTCGTGTTCGCGCTGAGCTACAGGCTGTTTCCGACCATGGCCGAGGGCGGACTGGCAAAGGCGCATTTCTGGCTGCACCAGTTCGGTGCGCTGGTAATGTCCGCGGGGCTGGTTCTGATCACGGGGGTCATCCTGCCCGAAGATACGGTGGGCCCGATCATGCCGGTCGGTGAGATCGCCGTGGTGATCGGGGTGGCGCTGTTCGGCTGGAATGCCCTGAAGAACGCAAGCTGATTCGCCTGCTCGGGGCGCCCGGGGCGTCAGCTGCCGGCACCTGCGGGTTCCAGTTCCGCCAGCAGGTCCTTGGCGTCGATCTGGGCGCCGGCGCTCACATGGACGGCCTTCACCACCCCGTCGGTCTCGGCGTGGATGCCGGTCTCCATCTTCATCGCCTCGATGGTCAGCAGCAGATCGCCCGCGGCGACCTTCGCCCCCGGCGTCACCGCGACCGAGGCCACGACGCCCGGCATCGGCGCGCCCACATGTTTCGGGTTGCCCTCTTCGGCCTTGGCGCGGGCCGGGGTCAGGGCGCGGGCCGAGCGGTCCGGCACCCGGATCGTGCGCGGCTGGCCGTTGAGCTCGAAGAATACCTTCGCCTCGCCCGCGTCATTGGTCTCGCCCACCGCCTGCAGGCGGATCTCCAGCGTCTTGCCCGGGTCGATCTCGGCCGAGATTTCCTCGCCCGGCTCCATGCCGTAGAAGAATGTATGGGTGGGCAGGGTGCGCACCGGGCCGTATTTTTCGTGGCGCTGCATGTATTCGACAAAGACCTTGGGATACATCAGGTAGCCGTTCAGGTCTTCGTCGTCGATCTCGATGCCGCCGAGCTTTTCGGAGACTTCCTTGCGCACCGCCTCCAGATCCACCGGCGCGAGCCTTGATCCGGGGCGCGAGGTGTCGGGGGCCTCGTCCTTCAGCACGCGCCGCATGATCGCCTGCGGAAAGCCCCCCGGCGGCTGGCCCAGATCGCCGCGCAGCATCTCCACTACCGATTCCGGGAAGGCGACCTCGCGGCCCGGGTCCATCACGTCTTCCCGGCTCAGCCCCTGGGCCACCATCATCAGCGCCATGTCGCCCACCACCTTGGAGGAGGGCGTGACCTTGACGATATCGCCAAACATCCGGTTCACATCCGCGTAAGCCTGCGCTACCTCGTGCCAACGCTCCTCGAGGCCGAGCGCGCGGGCCTGGGCCTTGAGGTTGGTGAACTGGCCGCCGGGCATCTCGTGCAGATAGACCTCGCTCGCCGGCGCTTTCAGCCCGGCCTCGAAGGCCGCATACTGCCCGCGCACTCCCTCCCAGTAATCGGAAAGGCGGCGGATCGCGGCGATGTCGAGTCCGGTATCGCGCGCGCTGTGGCGGAGCGCTTCCACCACCGAGCCCATGCAGGGCTGGCTGGTGCCGCCGGACATGGCGTCCATGGCCAGATCCACCGCGTCCACGCCCGCTTCGCTTGCCGCGAGGATGGTGGCACCGGCAAGCCCGCTGGTGTCATGGGTGTGGAAGTGGATCGGCAGGCCGACCTCTTCCTTGAGCGCGCGGATGAGGCACCCGGCGGCGGTGGGCTTCAGCAGCCCGGCCATGTCCTTGAGTCCCAGCAGGTGGGCCCCGGCGTCGCGCAGCGCCTTGCCCATTTTCACATAATAATCAAGGCTGTATTTGGCGCGGTCCGGGTCGTTGATATCGCCGGTATAGCAGATCGTGCCCTCGCAGATCTTGCCCGCCTCGATCACCGCATCCATGGCCACGCGCATGTTTTCGACCCAGTTGAGGCTGTCGAAGACGCGGAAGATATCGATCCCGGTCTCGGCCGACTGGCGCACGAATTCGCGCACCACGTTGTCGGGGTAATTGGTGTAGCCGACGCCGTTGGAGGCGCGCAGCAGCATTTGCGTGAGCAGGTTGGGCATCGCCGCGCGCAGGTCGCGCAGGCGCTGCCAGGGGCATTCCTGCAGGAAGCGATAGGCGACATCGAAGGTCGCGCCGCCCCAGCATTCGACGCTGAACAGCCCCGGCAGGTTGGCCGCATAGGCGGGGGCGGCCTTGATCATGTCGAGCGAGCGCATGCGGGTTGCGAGCAGGCTCTGGTGGCCGTCGCGCATGGTGGTGTCGGTGACGAGCAGGCGCTCTTGCGCCGCCATCCATCGGGCCACGCCCTCGGGGCCCTTTTGCTCGAGGATCTGGCGGCTGCCGGGGGGCGGGGTATCGGTGCTGAGCGGCGGGGGCGCGGGCGCTTTCGCCTCGGCGGGCGGGCAGGCGCGCTCCCTGGT